>NZ_VTOZ01000059.1:0-1440 GCF_008271345.1 Pseudoselenomonas caprae | reverse complement strand
GAGAGTGTAAAATTAAGTGTGTAAGTTACCGGTAACTAACTTACGCACTTTCTTTTTATCCGAAAGTGCGGTACAGTATCATCATAATGACAGAAACGGAGTACAGCACTTATGGCAAGACGAAAAAACAGAGGCAATGAAAAAGGACAGGCTATCGCCAAACTTATCATGGAGCAATATCAACCCCAGAATAAGGAGGAAATGCAGGATGCTATAAAAGATGTATTTGGCCCCATGCTAGAAGCTATGTTGCAGGGAGAAATGGACAACCACCTGGGCTACACATCTAACGACCACGGCAGCAAGGATACAAACAATCGCCGCAATGGCTATATCAATAAGACCGTTCGAAGCAGTTTGGGTGAAATCCCCATCAGCGTTCCTCGCGACAGGGACGGATCCTTTGAGCCGCAGGCTATTCCTAAACGGTCAAAGGATATTACGGGGATTGAGGATAAGGTCTTGTCCATGTATGGACGTGGTATGAGCCAGCGTGATATATCATCGACCATTGAAGACATTTATGGCTTCAGCCTGTCGGCGGAAAGTATTTCAAACATCACTGACCGTGTGCTGGAGGAAGCTGAAGTCTGGCAGAATCGTCCCCTTAAACCATTTTATCCCTTTATATTCGTAGACTGCCTTTACGTACCTATACGGCAGGAGTACGAGACGAAAAACTGTGCCATCTATGTAATTCTCGGCTATGATTTGGATGGTATCAAGGATATCCTAGGCTTGTGGATTAGCGACACCGAAGGTAAGCATAACTGGATGCAGATTTTTGACGAAATTAAGACACGCGGTGTTGAAGACGTGGCTTTCATCAGCATGGACGGTGTTTCCGGGCTGGAAGAAGGGGCAAAAGCAATTTTTCCACAGGTGGTGGTACAACGCTGCATTGTGCACCTTATCCGCAATTCCATTAAGTATATCCCATCCAAGGATTACAAAGGATTTACAGCCCAGCTTAAGAAGATTTATGGTGCTATTAATCTCAAAGCGGCTATTGCCGAATTTGACCGATTTAAGGACGCTTGGAAACATTATCCTGGAGCAGTAGCCGTATGGGAGAGAAACTGGATACATGTGGAACAGCTTTTCAATTATGGTAGTGCCGTACGCCGTGTGATGTATACTACCAACGCCATTGAGAGCGTTAATTCCAGCTTTCGCAAAGTAACGAGAAAAGGGGCCTTCCCTCATGAAAATGCTGTTCGCAAGATTCTTTATCTGCGAATTCTGGAGCTATACAAAAAATGGCAGGGGCATCCCATTATGCGGTGGTCTATGGTACGGAACCAACTAGCTATTGATGAAAAAATTCAGGAAAGAATGCTAAAGTACGAGCAATTTTAAGCTTTTTCCCATAGAAAAGGCGGCCCTTTCGGACCGCTTTTCTTATGGCAAAAAAACTTACACACTTATCTTGACAAACTC
>NZ_VTOZ01000058.1:0-1593 GCF_008271345.1 Pseudoselenomonas caprae | reverse complement strand
CTCAAACTTCGCAGGTGCTGAGCACCCGTAAAGCCTTGTGAAATCTATGTTTGTAGCAAAATAAATAGCATGAACTGCACCAATTTAGTATAATTAAGGTGTGAAACAAAACATACTAAAGCGGAGGTTCATGCTATGCAAATTATACCACAAACCACCCATCAGATGGAATCCATTTCGAAGAAAACTTCGCTGTTCTTCCACCGATATCGCATCGGCCAGATTTTGCGGTCTGCCAACGCATGCAAACTCAAGGGCTTTTCCGCTATTCTGGTGTTCCTTGTGCTCGTCAGCATCATCTTCGAGAACCGCTCGCTTTACATGCAACGCCGGCTTCACGAGGAATCCCTGCCGTTTGGCAAGGACACGGCCTACCGCTTCTTGAACTCCTGTCACACGAACTGGCGCAGGTTCACGCTGCTCCTTGCGGCGCGGATCATCAACGAAACCATCAAACCGTTGACAGACGCCGGACGTCGTTGCGCTATCATCGTCGACGATTCGCTCTTCAGCCGCTCGCGCTCCAAGCGCGTGGAACTCTTGGCGAACGTCTACGACCATGTGAGCCACCGTTATACGAAGGGCTTCCGCCTGCTCGTCCTTGGCTGGACGGATGGGAACACCTTCCTGCCGCTCACGTTCTGCCTCCTTTCGACATCGAAGGGAAAGAATCGTCTCAACGAGGCCGACGCGTCCGTCGATGCCAGGAGCAACGGTGGAAAGCAGCGCAAGCTCGCGCAGATGGAAGCGCCTGCCGTTGTCCTCAAGTTGTTGCAGGAGGTCAAAGCCGCTGGCGTTCCCGCGCAATACGTCCTTTTCGACACATGGTTCTGCTCGCCATCCTCTCTGAAAGCCATCCATGACCTCGGTTACGACGTCACCGCCATGGCAAAGAAGAGCAAGAAGGTGCGCTATCTCTGCGAAGGGAAGATCTCGAACGTCAAGGCCATCTACAAGGAACACAAGAAGCGTCGCGGGCGTTCGCGCTACCTTCTGTCCGTCGATGCTGTCGCAATGAAACAGGGAGAATCCCTTGTGCCTGTGCGGCTGGTCTTCGTCCGAAACCGCAACAAGAGGAAGGACTATCTCGTCCTCGTCACGACAGACCTCTCGCTTTCAGAAGAAGAGGTCATCCAGCTCTACGGGAAACGTTGGGGCATCGAGGTGTTCTTCAAGGCGTGCAAGTCTTACCTGCGACTCGGCAAAGACTGCCGTTCCGTCTCTTACGATGCGATGACGGCGCATGTTGCCGTCGTCTGCACACGATATATGCTCCTGGCTGTCGAGGAACGTGAGAACACGGATGGGCGAAGCCTCGGCGAGCTCTTCTATCTGGGGCTTGATGAGCTTCCGGACTTGAAGTACATGGAAGCGCTTCGCCTCGTGTTGCAGGAGTTTGCGGAGCAGCTTCGGGCAGAATATCCGTCAGAAGTCTTGCTGGTCGAATCGCTCTTGGAACGATTCCTGAACGATCTGCCCGCTCTTTGGATGAGTCGTCTGCGTGCACAGAAGTGTGCGTGAATGGCTTTCGACATTCAGTTCAAGCTGATTTATCAAGGCATACGGGATGTTTTCCGTGTGCGAAGTTTGAGT
>NZ_VTOZ01000057.1:0-1615 GCF_008271345.1 Pseudoselenomonas caprae | reverse complement strand
TCACTCCTCCTACAATAGAATTATGGATTGGAAACGGATAGCTACCGTTCCTATCCACCTTGTTGTCTAAGCTGGTAAAATAGTGAGGTAATGGTTAGACGGCTCACTCCTAGGACTTACACGTCCGTTAGAAAGTCTGTCTGCCACCCTCTCATTCCCAGCTGTTCGATTTATGCAGGTTGGGCTATCTTCCTAGATGCGTCCGTGTCAACCCACAGGAGATTGAATCGGCAATGAGGAGTATGGTAAACCATTGCGATTCTATCTTAAGGAGCGATGCACATGTACGCAGTAGGAATTGATGTCTCAAAAGGCAGAAGCACGGTGGCCGTGTTAGAGCCTCTGGGAAAGACAGTAGCCAAACCTTTTGAGGTACGTCACACCAAGAGCGGCATGAACGACCTCGTAAACTATTTAAATACTTTCGACGGCGAATGCCGCATTGTCTTGGAACACACAGGCCGCTACTACGAACCAATGGTACGCTGGCTTTCTGGTGCCGGATTGTTCGTCAGCGCCGTGAATCCTAAGCTAATCAGGGATTTCGACAACAACTCCTTGCGCCGTGTCAAAACCGACAAGGCAGATGCTAAGAAGATTGGTCGCTTCGCCCTTGACAAATGGTATATGCTGCGTCAATATACAGCTATGGATAATATACGTACACAGCTTAAAACCATGAACCGTCAGATGAGCTTCTACCAGAAGCAGCAGACGGCTTACAAAAATAACCTTATAGCCCTGATGGATGAAACCTATCCAGGAGCCAATAAATTCTTTACCAGCCCCAAGCGGCCTGATGGCAGCGAGAAATGGGTAGACTTCATTGAAAAATTTTGGCATGTGGATTGTGTCTGTAACATCAGCCTTAAATCCTTTACGGAAAAATATCAGAAATGGTGTAAAAAGCACGGCTATATATTTCAGCCTGACAAACCTGTTGAAATATACAATGCCTCAAAAGAGTTGATTCCCATTCTAGCCAAGGACGACATGACTAAGTTGTTTGTCCAACAGGCTGTAACACAGCTCAATGCCATTTCAAAAGCTGTAGAGGAACTTCGTCAGCAGATGGATAGCTTAGCTTCCCAACTGCCGGAATACCCTGCTGTGATGTCCATGTTCGGCGTAGGAACTACACTTGGCCCACAGCTCATTGCCGAGATTGGCGATGTGCATAAATTCACCAAGCGCAGTCAGCTGACAGCCTTTGCAGGTGTAGATCCCGGAGTTAATGAATCTGGTGATTATGCCCAAAAGAGCGTTCATACCACCAAACATGGGTCTCCATATCTGAGGAAAACGTTATTCCTTATAATGAATGTACTGATCCAAAATCAACCAGAGGATGACCCGGTATACAGATTCATGGCGAAAAAACGTGATGAGGGCAAGCCCTACTACGTTTATATGACCGCCGGAGCTAATAAGTTCTTGCGAATCTACTTTGGTAAAGTCAAGGAATACTTAAGCAACTTACCTTTAGAAGAATAATTATTTCAGAAAATTCTTTATAGGTTGACGCATTGCGGCAGCCTTTTTGTTGTGCCATAAAATCACTTCATAGAAATTTACTCCATTTTGAAATTTATGCTTGACTTTTTATTTGCAGGCT
>NZ_VTOZ01000056.1:0-2503 GCF_008271345.1 Pseudoselenomonas caprae | reverse complement strand
TAAAGGCTGACGGCTTTTTGTTGGCTAAGCATATCTAAATACATATCAAGTGTTTGCAGGCATTTTGCAGACAAATCCTTATTTTTGCAGACAAAATGCAGACAAATTTATTTCTCTGCTGCGGCTTTCTGGATAACGACTCTCAGTACTGTAAGACCGCCCTGAATCGCCAGCGGCAAAATGAATGCGTCGCGGACTTTGCACCAGCCCGTTTCTGCCGTTGCATCTTTCTTGCATTGTTCGACGAATTTATCGGCTGCATCCGAAATGACATTCAGACCTTCGTCGGCCAGCCAGTTGTTGAGATTACCCTTGAGAGCCTGTCCGACTTCTTCCAGCCCCAAAGCTTCTACTGCAAGATCACGAATTTCAACCCATTTACGCATGTCAATTCCTCCTCAGTGTGTTCTCACTTAATTTGACTTATATCTGACTCAGTAACGAAACGTTATTGAGTCAGATTACGAATACAGACCTGCTCGATCGTTGATAACGAACGCTCTCAGCATATCGAGCGATAGATCGAGACTTTCTCCGTTGCCCTGCAGCAACCCTTTGCCAATCATTTTTTCGACCGTCGGTTTCGCCCAATCAGGAACAGCATTGACCGTATTGAAACGCTCAGCGCCGCGGCCCGCCTGCTTGCTACCGTCCTGCTCCTGCGGCGCCTCAGACATATCTTCGATACCGTGCGACTGGTTGTAGTAAAAGATTGCTTTACCTACAATCGTACCATCATCAAGCAGTGCCTGCAGGTTGTCGCCTGGGCAATCCGTGGCCATGAGTTCGCCGTGACCGACAATGTGCGCACGATCAAACGGGATGCCGTACCGTTCGCAAATATCGGCTACCAGCGCTCCGCAGCGGTCAATCTGCTCTGTAGTTGGCTCGACTGCAGAGAAATCGCCGGACAGGTGGATGCCAATCGTATGGCTATTCTCCCCGTATGCGTGGGAGTCTATAGCCCATTCGGGCCTCCCACGTTCGATGGTACCGTCCTTGCGGATCACGTAATGGTAGCCGATACCAGCCCAACCGTTGCCGAGATGCCAGCCGTGAATCTGCTCTGCGCCGGCATCCATGTCTGGCGAGCCCGTGTGATGAATCACAATCATGTCCGTATAGCTGCGCTCAGAAAGGCTCGTAAATTCGAGCCCGGTTTCCACAATATCCAACATATCAATCATCCTTTCTTGTTTGGTCGGAAACTGCAGGGGAATGGGCACATATCAAAAAGGCTGTGCTCCATCTCATCCAGCGCCCCAACATAAAATCCTTGCCGCCGTGCTATATATGCAAAGGCAGTAAATGCTTCATATAATTCTTGCCAAGCTAATGCATTCATCATTCCTCCGGTTTCTCCCGCGCTTTCTTTTGCTGGGTCAGTTGTTCAAGCGACTCGACAATCCTGGTCGGTATCGGCACGCCAGCTTTGGCGGCATTTTCCGTGATGCTGAGCCCCTCATTGGCAATGTAGAAATAAATAGCCATGGCGTATATTTCATTGGAATTCAGCGACACGCTGATTCCGTGCGCTACGGCCACAATCAATACGGCCACAATCAAAAGGATAAATACCTTGCGGGCGATTCCCTTATATCCCCGCCTGCTGTCCAAAGCAAGATTCGGGTTGATGTAGGCCGCCAGCATTCCGCTGATGTAGTCGAGTGCGATCAGCGTGAGCAGGGTCTCAAGTGCGCTGTTCCATGCGCCAAACATAAAGGTAAACAACCCGCCCGCTATCCCTACAATTTAAACAATTCATAAACTCACCTCCTACACAATCTGTGTGATTAAGTCTAAGGTTATACTATCACACATTGTGTGTAGTATCAACACCTTTTGTGTAGTTTTATAAAATACACACTTATTGTGTGGTAATATGTATTTGAAAGGCGGTGCTAATATGTACCATTTAAGAGAATTGCGTATACAAAAAGGGCTCACACAAGCAGAGTTAAGTAAAGCTCTGCAAGTATCAGCCAGCAGTATCGGAATGTATGAACAAGGAAGACGAGAACCAGATAACGAAACATTAGGAAGAATCGCCAATTTTTTCAATGTAACTACAGACTACCTCCTAGGCCGCACCGACGAGCCGGGCGGCTTCCAGAACGGAGACGGATGCGGCGAGGGCAAGGCGGCGGGAGAGACGGCTGTCACAACAGTAAAGCCTAAAGCATATGTTGAATTACATCGTCTTATTGACGAGCTTCCTCACAGCGATGTGGAAGAATTACTGAACACAGCTATATTCAAGAAAAAGAAAGCCGAACAAGTTCACGAACACGTAGATGATCCGGATGATTTTTGATTATGACAAATAAAGAAATATTATCTATCGTCGCTCACATTCATTTGGAGTGGCTGCCAGCACAATTCCCCGTGAAGGTCAAACAACTGCTGAATATGCTTATCGACCTTGAACAAAATTTTCAGGCAATGACTTATCAAAAGTATGCAGAAATAGAAGACTGGTTCCCCTCTCCTTTTCAAATTAAGA
>NZ_VTOZ01000055.1:0-2513 GCF_008271345.1 Pseudoselenomonas caprae | reverse complement strand
CAACAGTTTACAGCTTTTAAGCCGCTTGCTCATCGCCCCAAGCCAATGCTTGCAAAGCCTTGAGCAATGTGCTTGAATTTATGCTACTTTGGGCTTTGGACACCAAAGTGGCGAAAAATACTTCCTTGTGGATCTGCTGGCTTAGCGCGTGCCGCAGCTCTTGCGGGCTCTTGTCCCGGTAGGTGTTCAGCCGCTCGTCCTCATACGGCAGGATCTTCATGAGAGCGTGCCCGGAATTCGTTAGGTTCAGCAGATGCTCAATCGCAGTCTTTGTGCGAACTTTGTAGCTGCCGAGCTCCCAGAACATCTTCTGCTCGTAGTAGTTCGTCTCAATGCCCCAGCGGAGCTTGTAGAGCTTGAGCGGGTAAATCGCCATATGCTTGGAGCTGGTGTTGCGGAGCCCTTTGTTCTCCTGCCAAGCAATGCTCATGTGCAGCGCCATCGGATCTATGGTGCTGAAAAAGAGACGGTACGAGCCACTCTTGCTCAGCGTCACATAGGCATGGACGGTATGGTCGCCAAAGATGCGCGTTTTCACCAGACGGTGAGCAACAAAATAGTTGTCCATCCGGCAAAGGTAATTCGTGAGATCATTGGCAATCTCGTCCAGCATCAAGCGTTTACCGTACTTTGGTGGACGGCCGCGACGGCCTGCCGTCGAATCCGGCAACTCGAACATGGCCGTATCGTGGCGTGCATTGCAGGTCACATTGAGATTCGGATAGCTGAGAGCATGTGCGAGCAACTCGCGCTTGGCGTACCAGCTATCGAAGAGCAGGATGACCTGGCGTTTTTCAAGGATTGGCATGACTTCATCGAGAAGCTGGCAGGCAAGTGTCAGCTTCGAGGCTTCGCCGTTGCTCATGACGTAGCCAATCGGCACCGCGATATAACGGATCTGCTGCTTGCCTGCGGTCTCATGGAGGACCGGCACGCTCATCGTCAGGCTGACGAAGGCATGCCCATTGAAATAGGACTTGCCATCGTGTTTGGCGTGGTCGTACAGGATGCCTACACCGTCGAAGTGCTTGCCCCACTTGGCAATGGACGTGTCGTCCACGCTGAGCAGGATAGGCTCCTGCCGCAGTGCCTCTGGCACTATGGCAAGCGCCTGCAGCGCCAAGGCCTGGCGAATGGATGCATCCGTGACGAGGCCGTTGCCAAGGGCGCGGTAATAGCTGTTGAGCGATGCGTCCGTCTGCTTCGATAGGAACTGCCGGAACAGGCAGCGCACCGACGGCGCCGACTCCAGAGCCAGTTGAGCAATGAGTAACCACGCCAGCAGATGGCGCGTCCGTCTCGTCGCAGATGGGAACAAGGAAGAAAAAGTCGTCAGGAGTCTGTTAACTGTCGGCTGACTGGTGTATAATTGAGACATCACGTAGCACCTCTCGTGTTTGGTTTGTGGTGAAAGTGACTGCATCTTTGATTGTATGAAGTGATGTATTAGTAATGGCAATAAGAGTGCTAATTGCTGATGATCACGCTCTATTGAGCCAATACGACCCGTTGAATTTGGCGGGTCGTTCAACAGATAGTAGGAGGTTATTATGAAGAAATTTTGTTTTTTGTTTTTGATAATCTGTGGCTTGATGGTTTTCTGCCTTCAGGATTGTCAAGCGCGGCAGAAATTAAATCTTGCTGATCTGGAAAATAAATATAACGCCGTGATTGGTGTTTACGCCGTTGACATGGAGAATGGAAAAAAAATTTGCTACAAACCTGATACGCGTTTTTCCTACTGCTCGACACACAAAGTTTTTACGGCTGCAGAATTGCTAAGACAAAAAAATACCTCCGATTTGAATGAAATTCGTAAGTTTTCGGCGGAAGATATTTTGTCCTACGCGCCAATCACCAAAGACCATGTTGCTGATGGCATGACGCTGGCGGAAATTTGTTCGGCATCGCTCAGGTGGAGTGACAACACGGCGGCAAATTTAATTTTGCAGGAGATCGGCGGCGTGGAAAATTTCAAGGTGGCACTTAAAAATATTGGCGACAAAACTACCAAACCTGCGCGAAATGAACCTGAACTTAATCTTTTCAATCCAAAAGATAATCGTGATACTAGCACGCCGAGACAGATGGTAAAAAATTTGCAAGTCTATATATTCGGCGATATTTTGAGCGACGACAAGAAACAACTGCTGATTGATTGGATGAGCGACAATTCCATAACCGACACGCTTATCAAGGCAGAAACTCCGCAAGGTTGGAAAGTTATCGACAAGAGCGGTTCAGGCGATTATGGGGCGCGGAATGATATTGCCGTGATTTATCCGCCCAATCGCAAACCCATTGTCATGGCGATAATGTCGCGCCGCACGGAAAAAAATGCAAAATCTGACGACGCTATGATTGCGGAGGCGGCAAAACGAATTTTTGATAATTTAGTATTTTAAAGGGGCTTGATAGCATCGGTATTGCCGATGGGCAGAGAGGGCCATCACGCAAAAATATTTCGCCAAACATTTATATCTCACTCAAACTTCGCACACCTGAAACCCTTA
>NZ_VTOZ01000054.1:0-3093 GCF_008271345.1 Pseudoselenomonas caprae | reverse complement strand
ATCGTAGGTATAGGCCAAAAGCGTTTTGCCGCTGGCTTTCTTATTGAGCAGCAGGCCGTCTTTGTCGTAGGTGTAGCGGTAGTCCATACCATTGGAGATAGCGGCGGTCAATTGCCCATTGGGTGCATATTCATAGCTATTGCGCAGATTGCCTGCCTTGCGCTCGATAAGACTGCCGTAGACATTCCACTGGTACTCATTCGTTATACCATTGCGGTCTTGGAATTGGATTAGTTTACCATCAGCGGTGTAGTGATACTGCTCCTGACTGCCGTCGGGGTAGGTGATGCACTTCAGCTGATTGTTATCGTCATACGCATACGTCCGCTTGTTGCCGTTGCCATCGACAGCTTCGGTGATGTTACCCGCAAAGTCGTAGGCGTAGTTTTCTTTGCTGCCGTCCGCTTTGCGGATTTCGGTGATGCGGCCCCAGCTGTCGAGCAAGTATGTCGTCTCGTTGCCATTGCCGTCGATGATGCCCGTGATATTGCCGAGGGCGTCGTAGTGATAGGATTGGCTTGCGCCTCCCTTGGTTTCGATATGCGTTTGCCAGCCTGCGGCGGTGTAGGCGTAGCTTGCGCCACTGCCACCAGCGGTCTCCACCTTGATGCGGCGGCCCGCGCGATCATAGGCGACGGTTTCGAGCAGCTTGCCATCCGTACCGATGACTGCGGTCAGCCGACCGGCGCTATCGTATTGATAGCGGTACGACATATCTTGCGGCAGCTGCCGCTCCGTGATATTTCCTTCTTTATCGTAGACAATTTTCTGCGTGCGGCCTTCGCTGGAGATTTTCTCTGTCCGCTGGTTCATCAGGTTGTAGGCGAAGCTTTCGTCGCGGCCGCAATCGTCTGTAATGCGGATGATGTTGCCTGCCTTGTCGTAGGCAAACCGCGTCGTATTTTGCTGCCCCGAGGCGTTATCCACCACCGTTTCAGTGGTCAGCCTGTCCATGGCATCATAGGCGCGTTGGATTTTGCTGCCGTCGGGCAATTGTATCGCCGTGATGTTGCCATCGGCATCGTAGGCATAACAGGTTGTCGCCCACCACTTGCGGTTACGCTTGGGATTGCGTTTTTCTGCCCGCTCCAGCAGGCGGCCAGCGGCATCGTACGCGTACTTGATATACTGCGTTTCTTCGCCGTTGATTTTCCTTTTCTCCTCCGTCCGCTTGCCGATGCTGTTGTAAGTGTATTTGACCTCCGCGCCAAGGTTGTCAGTCACGCGAACTAGCCGGTTCTGTGCGTCGTATTCCTTCCGGATAGTCCGCGTCAGGCCGCTGGCACTTGTTTCGCTTTGGGGCGTCAGCCAGGTCTTTTCCTCCGTGATGTTGTTGTTCGCATCATACGTCCAGCGCCGCAGGCTGTACTGGATGGCATCGTCTTTTTCGGCTACGGCTTTGCGCTCCTCCAGCTTGTTGCCGGCTAAGTCATAGCGATACGTCGTAGCATAGGTCATGCCCTCCCGGCTCGCAATGAGCTGGCCGGCATCCTGATGGTAGATACAACGGCCTTTGGCATCGTAGTCATTTTAGTTAGAAAAGCCATGAACAAGGTATTCGCATTCGTACACAGCTTTTAATTTCTCAATCTTTATTTTTTATAATAAATTGTTCCAACAAAAGTCATCCCCTGCTTACATCTTCCTTTTTTATATTTATAATCGTATAAAATTAGATAATTCACTTCATCATCAATCACCACAAACCATCCCATCTAAGAATGTCTCTATTGATTCACTCAAATATACAACATGATCCTCTGGGTTTTCACCATAATCATAATCACCTTCCCAATAATATATAGCGCCAAGCTCTTTAGTGTATATACTAAATCCATATAATCCATCACCTCCATCATCTCCTATAACTATAAACCAATCAGGCAAAACATCTTTTAGTTCCCGATGCACCTTCACAACGCTATCCCCCATATTTTTTAATATCAATGGATAAAATTCATTAACCATATACTCATATCCATCACTATAAAATATATCACGTTCTGGCCTCCCTCCATTATTTTTTAAATAAAAAGTTCTTATTTCTCTAGGAAGTTCTATGTTTAATATTTTTTCAACTTTCTTTATATCATCATCCGTTAAAATTTCCCAAGAATTATTTATTCTATTATCCATTATTATCTCCTTTTAGACTTGTTATAAATATTCTCATTAAAATAATCATCAAATTGCCCACAAGCCCCCTTATGTGGGTAAGTTGATCGATGAGCATCTTTTTTCACTAATTGCATAGTACATGTTTTATCTACCGAATTAAAATCATCCACATGATGCCATGTATATCCTGCCGGCGGATTAGCACCAGGAATTCCAAATTGTTTATTAGCTTCTTTAAAGTCACCTCGTCTTGTTCCTGTCATTTTTATTTTTGTTGACATTTCTGTTCCATCATCCAATTTTTTTATATAATCAGTTCCACTAAAATCAGGCCCTCCATTTTTCGTAGTTTTTATACCATTAAATCCTTTTTCTTTTGCTCTTTCAGCTGGAGTCTTTACTGGATTTTTATAATACCCACTCGGATCATAATAATCCACAGGGTCATTCGCGCAGTAGGCATACAGATTCAACCCGTCGCCGTGATATTCGTCTTCCTGTGTGAATCTAGCAATTGCTGGATTATAGAATCTTGCGCGCAGGTAGTATTGCTGAGTTAGCGGGTCTAGCTGCTGGCCCGTGTACTGGTATCGATTGGGAATCTGTTCTTCCGATTCTATTGTATTACCAAACGCGTCGTAGGTGTAGCGATTCTTTACATCGCCATTCTTTCCCGTGATGAATACAGTACTTCCCTGTTCATCGCTGGCATAGTGATACCAGGCTTTCTCGGGGTTGGCTTCCATCGCCCAGAGGTCGCTGGTGCGAATTAGTCGGGTGATGTTTTCCCCTTCCTGTTCCGTTATCACTTCCTTGTTTTCGTTGAAGATAAACTGTACGAGCTTGCCGTTTTCTTCCATTTCATAGCGCAGGCCTTCGGCATCGTAGCGGTTTATTTGCGTTATACCAGCTTTCGTCGTTACTTCGCTAGTTCTGCGGAACGCGTCGTATTCGTAGGTGTTGTTGCCGTCTTGC
>NZ_VTOZ01000053.1:0-3902 GCF_008271345.1 Pseudoselenomonas caprae | reverse complement strand
GGCTTATCCAGCTTGGATAGCCCGTGGCTTTTTTATGCTTGCCATATTCTGTTCGATGGATCCTGAAATCATGCCTGCTCTGCAGAAGCCAACCGCTCCTGCAGCCACTCCTTGCCGTCCACATACTTCGAGACAATATACGTCGACACATAATCGCCAGCCGCATTGACCATGGTCGCTGGCGGATCGATCAGGTTGCCGATTGCCAGAGCAAGGGTATATGCCGTTGTCAGCTGCTCGGGACTGTTATTGAAGAAGAAGGAACACAGCACCAGCTCTCCCACACCGCCACCGCCGGGAATCCCCGACATCGCTACAGAAGAGAATACCGCAATAGCGATGGCCAGGATGGCTTCGCCGCTATTGAAGTCCATGCCCGAAATGCCAAACAAGAACGCCACTTTGATGATCGCGCCCATCGCCGAACCATCCATATGCATCGTCGCTCCGAGTGGCAGGACGATGTCTGCCACCTCCTTCGAGACGCCACTTGACTTTGCCGCCTCGATATTGGTGGGGATCGTCGCAACCGACGAACAAGTGCCGAAGGAAACGGCAGCGGGCCGGAAAATATGACGCCACATCAGCGGGACCGCATGACGGCCACCACCAAACCAGGCATAGAGCGGAAAGAACACGGCCAGATAGACAAAACACATCCCCCAATAGACGAGCAGTGTCTTCGCATAACCGCCCATCAGGTCCCCGCCATACGTGGCTGCCAGATCTGCAAAGAAACCGAAGAAACCGATCGGCGCATAATACGATACAATCGTCACCGTCTTCATGATGCAGCGTGACAGATCATCAAGGAGCTTGGCCGTCATGGTCTGCCGGCCGCCAGCCAGCTGGACACCGAAACCAAAGATGACAGCAGCGACGATCAGCGGCAGCATAGCCCGCCGTGACAACAGCTCCACAAAATCCGGCTTCGTAAAGAAATTGACCACCAGCTCGCTGATGGATACGCTCTTGACTTCCGCAGCCGACGCTGCCATCTCACTGACCGAAAAGCCCACCGGCACGATGTCGATGCAGGAAACAACACCATACATCAGCAGCGAAGCAATCAGCGCCGTCACGGTGAACGTCGTGATGGTGATGCCCATGACCTTGCCCGCACGCCCAGCCGAGCCCATATTGGCAATCGCCGAAGCGATGGACACAAAGACCATCGGCACCACGATGCAGAACATCATATTGATGAACAGATCGCCCAGCGGTTTGAGGCCCTTGGCCTCTGGCCAGCAAAGCCCTACGGCCGTGCCGGACACGATGCCGATCAGCATGAAGATGACAAACCCATAATTTTTCAGATACTGCATATAATCCCCTCACAATCCCAGCACAGGTTATCGATTTAGTCAAAATTATACAAAAAATCAACAGCCACGGCTAGCCACCTGCGCATATACAGCATTTTTTCCCCACAAAACAGCATCAACACACACAAATCCACTCAGGTCAAGGCATCCATCATACCGAGCAGAGGCAGGATGATGGACAGGACAAAGAAAAACACCAGTCCGCCCACCAGGAAGATAGCCGCAGGTTCAGCCAGCGCCTGCAGCCGGCGCGACTCATTCTGCACGACGACACGGCAAAACTCTGCCGCCTTGGCCAGCATGACCTCAAGCTCCCCCGATTTCTCCCCCGCCAGGACCATCTCGCCCAATACAGCCGGAAAACCAGGACAGGCGCACAAGGACGCATGCAGCGGCAGCCCGCGCTCGACTGCCTGGCGTGCCTCCTGCAATACCAGCCGCAGATAGCAGTTCGCCGTAACCTCAGGCAGCAAAGCCAGAGCCGCTGGCAGCCGGATGCCATTCTCCAGCAGGACTGCCAGTGTGCCCAGAAGCATCAGCCATTCCGCAAAGCAGACCAGCCGCCCGTAAAGCGGCAGCCGCAGGCACCAGCGGTCAAGCCGGCGCCGGACACCTTCCTGCTGCCAGGCATAGGCCGCCAGCACCAGCACGGCCACCGATACGAGGAAAAGCTCCGGGCCATGCGCAAGCACCAGGGCGGAAACAGCCAGCAGCAATCTTGTCGGCAGCGGCAGCTCTGTATGAAGGCTCGTCAGCATCACCGAAAAGGTCGGCAGCACAAAGACCGTCATGAAGGCAAAGGCCACCAGGGTCGTCACCCCCAAGATCAGCGGATAGAGCAGGACAGATTTCAGCTTTGCCTGCGCCGCATAGGACTTCTCCAAAAAATCCGCCAGCCGCAGAAACATCACATCCAGCGTCCCCGCCACTTCACCAGCCTTCACCAGGCTGACGATGCGGGCCGAAAAGACCTTCGGGAACCCCTGCATCGCTTCATGCAAGGACTTTCCCTGCATGACAGCCGCCAGCAGCTTGTCGAGGAGCTGCTGATAGCTGCTGTCTTTGCCTGTCCGCAGCGCCTTCAGCGCCTCATGCACCGGCATCCCCGCCGACAACATCACCGCTAACTGCCGGCAGAACAGCACCACCAGCAGCCGCGATGGCTGCGGCGCGGCCATCGCCTTGATGCGGGCAAGGGCTGGAAAATGACGCCCGTGTCCCAGCTCCTCCAGACTGGCAACCCACAAGCCTTTTGCCCGTATCTGGCGCGCCGCTTCCCGCCGCGACTCCGCACTGACGCGGCCCGTGAACAACTCCCCCTTGCGGTTCCGTGCCTCATACGCATATGCCGTCATCCCTGCCAGCCTCCCATCGTCAGGCTTTCCCCATATCGTTCATACATTTCCTGCGTGATACGCCTTTGCCGGTATAGATGCTCGGCCGCAGCCTGCCCCGTCTGCATCCCTTGCTGCTGATGGCTCATCATCACAGACTCCAGCTGGCTGTACTTGCCCTGCCGGAGCAAGCTGCGTACCGCCGGTACAGCCAGCAGCACCTCACTCATGCAGACACGGCCTCCCTGGCAGCACGGCAGCAACCGCTGCGCAAAAATCCCGGCCAGCACCTCAGCGACCTGCGCCCGGATTGAATCCTGCTGAGCGAGCGGAAACATCCCCTCGATGCGCATAACCGCCTCAGCGGCTGACCGTGTATGCAGTGTCCCGAGAACCAGCACCCCCGAAGCTGCTGCCATCAAGGCCGTCTGCATCGTCTCTCGGTCACGGATCTCCCCCACTAAGATGACATCCGGCATCTCCCGCAGCGCACTGCGCAAAGCCCGGGCAAAGGAAAAGAAATCCTTCCCATACTCACGCTGGCTGATGAAGCACTGCTTCGGCACATAGCAGAACTCCACCGGATCTTCCAACGTGATGATATGATACGCTTTCTCCTGGTTCAGCTCCTCGATAAAGGCTGCCAAAGTCGTAGTCTTGCCAGAACCTGTCCTGCCTGTCACCAGCACCAGCCCTTGGTCAAACGCTTTTATCCTCTGCCAGGCCTTAGGCGCCCCTATATCCGCAAGGCTCGGAATCCTCTCCGGCAGCAGACGGATAGCAAGGGCTGGAAATCCTTGCTGATAATAAGCATTGACACGGAACCGCCGTCCTGCGAACGTCCATGACAAGTCAATATCCTTTTCCCGGGCCAGCCGCTTTCGCTGCTCCTCATCCATGATCACAGCGCAAAAGCCAGCCATAAACGGCTCCGTAAGCGGGCGTCCATCCACAGGCGCCAATACGCCCTCACACCGCATATGCGGCCGTTGCCCCACGGTCCAATGCATATCCGACGCTTCTTTTTCCATAGCCCTGCGGATAAGCACCTGCCAACTTATCTCCTCATCCATGTCATCACCCCATAATTTCAATGATCACGTATTTCTTCTACATCCCATACCTAATACCTGCAAGAAATACGCTTCATTTGCAAAACCACCTTTCATCCCTTCCTTGCAGGACATTTCATCAGCAACCTAGAATTATATCCCTCCACCACGATGGCTTAGCCTGGGGACAG
>NZ_VTOZ01000052.1:0-3935 GCF_008271345.1 Pseudoselenomonas caprae | reverse complement strand
GTACCCACAATCCGCTCAGCTGCGGAAAGCATACAGGAACACAGCCAGTAGCACCAGCCCCAGTCCCAGCGATATCCCGCAGAGTTTCACCTCAACGGAGGAAAGATCCGTCCATTCTTCGTTCTGCTGGACAAGTTCCGGATGTTCTTCATAACTGCTGGCTTCTATCGCTGCAGTTCTATTCTTGATGGCAAGATCACTCATGATATTTCATCCTTTCTATTTACGAAGCAACCACCGGCGGCAGGATGCCATGGTAGAACAGATACGAAATGCCAAGGCCTACCCAGAGGATAAAGCCGAATAGCGCAAGGGCATAGACGCCGACGATGCGGCCAAGTCCTTCGGCCCAAAGCTTGCGCACATTGGTAATGAGGCCGATGGAGAAGAAGCAAAGACCAAAGAAGATACTGCGCAACAAGTTGGCCTGTCCGGCACCAGCCCCAGCGGCTTTTACGATATCGGGATTCGTGATACCCCAGAGGAACACACCACCAAATACCACGAGAAAACCAATCAGGAATTTCGGGAAACGGTCGCCAATCTCGCGGAAGGAAACCTTGTAGGATTTGCCTTCGCTGCGTTTGGTGCCGATCTGATAGACAGACCAGACAACAGCCAGCACGAAGGCCCAAATACCGATAAACACATCGATGAACACCTTCGCCGTAGTGGCCGCCATCAGCGTCCATCCCTCCTGATAGTTCACGCCATACTCAGCCAAGGCTTTAGCGCGGATCAGCGAATCGGTGATGGCCCCAGAGGCAATGGCACCGCCATCACTCTTGACGGCCAGGCCCATCCAGGCGCCAGCCACCAGCGGATCATCCGCAAAAAACGTGGTGGCAATCCACGGCAGGATCAATAGCTCCACCGCTACGAATACGATAATGACCGAAGAAAGCACCGTCGGCACGATTGCTCTGGCCCGAATGGCACTGCCCGTGGCAATCGCAGCGGCCACACCGCAGATGGAAATCCCCGAAGCCATCGGTGCCGCCCATTCCGGCGTAAACTTGAAGAACTTGCGGGCAATGATATAAACGACTGGCCAGTAAATCAGATACGCTTCAACTACCGCGCAGATACCGCGGAAAATAACGGTACTCGCCAGCCCCATCGCACCGACTGTCTTTATGGCAATTGTCATGCCTAAGATAACGATACCTGTTTTGATATACCACTCCGGCTTGGCAGCTGTGGACAGGAAAGCCGCAGCCTTCGGAAAGAAATTCCCGATGATGAGGCCAAGCACTAAGGCAATGACAAAGCCGAGCTCACCGAGCCCCAATGACCAGCCGATGCCAAACTTCTCCAGATTGTTCGGCGTAGCTGCCAGATACGCAAAGTTTCCCACAGTATTAGCAGCCACTGTTACCCAGTAGAGAATCGTAAAACCGGCAACAAAGCGCTTGACCGAACTTCCCATGAAGTACGCTCCCGCCGTCGTGAGGATGAGCAGGAACAAATATGTCGCCAGCATCGAGCCAAAGCCCCCGAGGAAAGCAAATTCCTTGGAATTCGGGGCCACGGCCTTGCCGATATCCGACCAGACATTGTACTTGGCGACCCATCCCAAAAGGTCAACACCTGCTGCCTGTCCTGCCCCCAAGGCAACGATCAAAAGCCCCAGCCATACGGCCCACCAATCTTCACTCTTGAAAAATCCCGGTTTCTGTACGAGCAGTTCATGTGGTTCTGCTGTCATACCAATCCACTCCTTTCTTACGAGCCCTATCCTTGACGAATAATAAAGATGATTGCTGATAGAAACAAAAAAGAGGTTCCAAGGACAGCCTCCAGCCCAAAGCTTTGCTGTCCTTGGAACCTCCAATTTTTTGGTCAGTTCCTATCGTTGCTGATACTATATCATACCATGCATATATAGTCAATATGTTTTTTATCTTTTCTCCTGCAACGACTGCCGCAGTGCGGCAATGCCGCGGATATCATCCGGCGTCGTGCGGCAACAGCCGCCGATGAGACGAGCCCCAGCCTCATACCACTGACGCACGAATTCATGATATGGCGTCGCACTGCCATGCCAGGTCTTCGTCACCGCATCGTAAGTCTCTCCCGTATTCGGGTAAACGACCACTGGCTTATCCGTCTGCTCCCGGATACGGCGGATAAGTCCTGCCACATGCTGCGGCGCCGTACAGTTGATGCCGATAGCCGCAACCTGTGACTGCTTATCGAGGAAATGCGCACAATCCGCTATATCATCCCCGCCACAAGTATGCACCTCATCACGGCACGAGAAAGAAATCCAGGCCCCCGCCGCAGGATAACGCTGTAAATCCGCCAGGATTGCCTCGGCCTCAGAAAGGAGCGGCAAAGTCTCACAGGCCAGGATATCCGGCGCGGCCGCGACGAGGATAGCGAGCCGTTCGGCATGAAAATCCGCCAGCTCGGCACGGCTGGCCGAGTAGTCGCCACGGTACTCCGAGCCATCTGCCAAATACGCACCATATGGACCAACAGAGGCTGCGACTAGCGGACGCGGCCGCTGTCCCGCCTTCGCATTCGCCTGCCAATAATCATCACGGGCTTCCTGTACCAAGCGCACCGATCGCGTGATGAGCGCCTTGGCCTGCTCACGCGTAAAGCCCTTCTTCTCAAAGCCCTCAACAGTCGCCTGATAACTCGCACTCGTGGAAATATCGGCGCCAGCCGCATAATAATCATGATGTACAGCCCGCACGAGCTCCGGCTGCTCAAAGAGCGCCTTGGCAGACCAGAGTTCATCATTCGTATCAAAGCCGCGCCGCGCCAGCTCCGTGCCAAAGGCACCATCCAGCACGATGAGGGGATATTCCTGCAAATATTCTGCTATCGTATTCATGGTTATCCTCCCGCTGCCGTCTTACTGCAGCAATTCCTGCGGTGGTTCCTTACCAAACCATTTCTGGTAGATCTCACGGAACTTGCCATTTTTCTTGATGGTTGCCAGACCATCGTTCAACTTCTGCAATACCTCCGTATTGCCCTTGAGGACCGCAATGCCGAGATCTTCCTGCGTCAAAGCAACCTCAGCCACGCGGACATTCTTGTTGTTCGTATGGCTCACATAATATTCATTCGTAGGGATGTCGTTGATGACGGCATCCACCCCGCCATTCTGCACTTCAAGGAAGGCCTCATTGATGGCATTGAACACGCGGACATCTGCCCCTGGAACCTTGCGGGCCGCTTCCTCGCCCGTCGAACCGATCGATACACCGATTTTCTTGCCCTCAAGGTCTTTCGCCGTCTTGATGGTATCGTTATCGGCCTTTACCACTACCCCCAGACCGGCAATGTAATAGCGTTCTGTGAAATCTACATTCTTCTTGCGCTCATCGGTAATGGTGATATCGTTGATTGCCACGTCGATATCCTTCGACTGCAGCGCGGGAATCAAGCCATCGAATGCGCGATTACTGATAGACACATCAAAGCCCTCAACCTCGCCGATTGCCTTGATGATGTCCACGTCAAAGCCAACATAGTCATTTGACGCAGAATCCTGCGCCCCAAACGGCGGATAGCTCGCATCCATGCCGACTTTGAGCACCGGCCTTTGCCCCTGCTCCCCCGAGCTCGCTGCCTGCTGGTCATTCGCGCAGCCACTAAATACCGCCGCCGCAGCAAACACAATCGTAAGTATCAAAAGGATAGTTTTTCTCATACAGTGTACCTCCACAGCTACATATAATGCAACATTGTTACGTTAAAAGAAGTATACATCCTTATACATACTATGTCAATATGTTTTATAAATACATTATCATATTAACTCTGCAAATTGCAGTTTATCTGTCCGTACGTGGTTAAAACAAACTCGGTACAGCTCAGCTTGGGTGGGGGCGGGTGCACTTTTTCTCCGCTTCCGCTAAATGACCCGCGCAGCTGCTTTAGTACGTACTTAGATACATGTGCCGGGCAGGCCAGCG
>NZ_VTOZ01000051.1:0-4115 GCF_008271345.1 Pseudoselenomonas caprae | reverse complement strand
TCATTTTTGTAAAATCCGCACTACACAAATCTGTTACGATTAGCTTATTAGAAGAATCCATTACTGACAACGCACCTATAGAACCGCTCAACAAACCTTTTATATCCCTCTTCATTTGTTCATAGTCATTGTCAAAAGCAAAATAATGCGCATGCCAATTAGAGAAAAATACCGTAAAGCTTCCACCTAGTTCTATATCCAATGTTTCATTACTATATGGATTCTTAATGACTAGCATAAAACTAAACCTGCCCAAGTACTCATAACCATTATCTGCTCTCGTATATACATAAACCTCATAATCGCTTAAGAATTTAAGTAAATCTTCCTTTACCGATTTCACGTTAGTGCAATCTACTTTTTCAGTATAAACATCCACATATTATCCCCCAATTACACAATCTAATTCACCACCGTAATTAATTTTATAAATCAATTAGAATGAAATCTACTAAAATCAGTTTCTAGGTAACATTGAAATTGCTCTTTGCAATATTCTTCTTTTTCGCCAGTATCTTTGTTTTTTCTGTTTCCATTGAACCAAATCACATGCTTACCAGTATTTTTTCCTGTTTTATTAGTATAACACTCACGCAGAAATTCCTCCGAAGACATTATCCACATCATTTCCATACGTTCAGAATAAAATATAAAATAATAATTTTTCTGTGGTTCATGCGAAATAGCTGCAAAGAGTGCTGCATCTCCATCATTAACTTCCATTGACCTTGCTTTTATCTGGACTTCTATGTATGTTCCATCTTCTTTTTTAATTACACAATCAACACCGTGATCATCTACAAGAGGTACATACACATCCAATCCTTCCATTAGCATCTTGCCAATAAGCATATATTCGATTCGCTTACCAAAGCCAGCAGAATGCCTAAACGATACTCCCAACAAAATCCCTCCATTAAATATGCCTAAAGTGATTTTCGTGATTCATTTCACTCCCGGAAACGAATTCACATACTTGATTTTGATATCCGGAAAGCTGTCTACGAACTGAACGGTGAAGTCTTCCCCGCTTTCCACGAACTTCCACTCACCTATATCATCCGGAAATGACTCAACCACCTTCACCTTGAGGTCAGGAAAAGAATCCACTACCTTGACTTTGATATCGGCAAAATGCTCCACAACCTTCACCCTGCCACATAGTTTGATACCTTTGTAGTAACCATCCTGATTGATGGCAGATGCCGCCATAGCTGGAATTGTCATGGCAACCAGAAGAATAATCGTGAATATTATGGGCAGTTTTTTCATGTCCAGTCACCTCCACAAATATCAATTTCGCTAGTACAACCATAAATCCTGCTTTCATAACCATTTTGCACACCCTGCAAACGGCGTTCCCCTATTTGCAACCCCCTCGTAGCTATGGCACCACAAATCCCTGCCTATATCCTTCCCCCCCTCTGCTTATGCAGCTCCCCCACAACAACACAAAGACCTCGAAGCCCTTATTTCATAGGGGTTCGAGGTCTTTGTGCCTTTATGTACTTGTATCAGATAAGCCATGATTTTGTCATAAATGGAAAAAGCAGGTTCCCCCTCCTTGTCTTTGGTCACAATACGCGTGATAAGCTCCGAAACCGCCTGTGGCGTGTAGAACTCCCCCGCCTTCTTGCCCGAGCCAGCGGCAAACTGGCCAATCAAAAACTCATACGCATCGCCAAGCGCATCCGCGCCATACTGCGTGAAATCAATATGCGCCAGCTCCTTCATCACATCGGAAAGCATCGCATTGCGCTTCGCTGGCGTCGTTCCCAGGCTCTTGGAATCAATATCGAAATCCTCGAACAAATCCTCATAGAGCTTCTGCCCGCGGATAGCCTCACCCCCCTGCTCAATATCCCGCATCGCCTGCCGCAAATGGTCGGTAGTAAAGGTCTTGTTGTTGATTTCATTATATAAAGCCGTAAAAGTATACTGCGGCTCAATCGCAAAGCTGTAATTTTCCTCCAGCTCCGCCTTCAAATCCTCCCAATCCTCACTCTGCCGCGCTTCCTCATAAAGCAGCTGCGCCTCATCCAAACTCTCCGGCTTACGATCCTCCAGCAAATCCACCACCGCATAAAGCTGACGGTCAGATAGATACTTATAGAAAATCATGCCGAGCAAATAATCCTTGTATTCATCCGCACTCATCGTGCTGCGCATAACATTAGCGGCATTCCAAAGCGCCTGATTCAATTCCTGTGATGCCATATCTCTATCATCCCTTGCCTTAATTAATCAGAATCTTGTACCATTGGTATATATTATACTAAATTTATCCATTGTTTTCAAAAAATCTCTTTCTATTAGTAGTACGACATATAGGCTTCTGCATATCATCATTATGATGTTCTCTACCTCATTCTTTTGTTTGTGTCTTTTCCTTTATATGATATTGAATGCCATTCCTCCTGCAAAAACTTATAACCATTTCTGCACATTCATTATAAAAGTTCTTACTATCTTTATACTCAGAAATTATTTTACTATAATTTGTCCTACCAAAAATAATTTTATCTGCAAAACTGACTGCTTCAAGAAGTTCTCCAAGATTTTGATTAATTAGATTCGGCGTTGGATATGGTTCTATGCTCACCCAAGTTTTACAACCCATATCATGCAATGCCCTCAATGCCAACAGTCTTTCTTCATATGGTGCCGCTCCCGGTTCCATTTTCTTCCTATATTCTTCATCCAAAGAAATCAAAGTTATCCCATATTCGTTCTCACTATATAGATTTCTAAGTTCAATTGGCAACAACCCTTTTGTGAGAATACAACATTTTATATTATCAGCATTCAATCTTCGTATAGCTGCCAAGCTCATTTTTTCAATCTCTGGGTATCCATACATAAAAGGGTCTGTAGTAAAACAAAGCTGTACAGATTCAATTTTATTTTTTAACTTTGGTATTTCATCATCCAATAGTTTCAGTGTATTAGATACTAGAATCGGATGACACCAGTCTTCATATGTTCCAATTTGACCAAATCGTCTTTTCATTAGATATGCATAGCAAGGATATTTACAGCCATGTGAACAGCCGAATACATGATTCATTGTATAATCACCATATTCAACACCTGTTTTATATAGCATACTCTTCCTTTCTATGTATCCTGAAACTTTCATCTTTTCACCCACTTTATTGACACCGTTCTCCCTCGCCCTTCTGTCATATAAGTTGATGGTCTTCCTTTTTCCGTCCACGCGTTACTTCTCATGACCTCAAGCCATCCATCCCGTATCAGCTTTTTTAGAGTTTTATTTATATCGCCCCTTTTACATATCGCACCATATTCCATAAAAAATAGTGCTTGTGCTTCAGTAAGAGACATCCATTGGTTATACTGTGAAAAATGTTTTTTCACACAATCACGTATTATACATTCATCTATGATTTGATTATTATAATCCTCTTGAAACAGCGTCATCTGCCCCTCGTTCTGAATATCTTTCAAAAGGTTCAAACGATTACATATATTATCAGCCATTAAAACACAGCCAGCCGAATGATTTGTAGCATGAATCATTCTATATTTCGGATGTTGAGTATTTTTGATACGAATCGGCATATTCAAAACATATTTATAATTTTTTCTCAACCTCTGACAATATTGTTTAGAAAAGGACTCTTCCGCCTGATAACCATCGAGCTCGCCACGTTTATACCTCTTTATAATATTCTTCCAATAGTCACCACCAGCTATACGATTTAATGCTTCTATAGATTTATCCGTTGCATCTAACACAGTAGGATTATATTCAACAAGTTCATCAAAAAAACTAGTATCACTAAGCGTATAGTTTGTCCCTAAGGCATTACATGCCTCTCGGATAAAGCCAAAGGAATTCATATTTATAAGTAATTCTATTGTGTTAAACCGACCACTAGCAAAGGAATCAAACTTCAAACAATCAAGAGCCTTTATACCATATGGGTCGATATATAAGAATACATTACACCCCGTCTTAGATTTTAAGAAATCATCTATCACATCTTCATAGGCACCAGCAACCACTTGTACTCCTGAATACTCACGCAGATTTGTTTCTAAATCACTTGAATAATTTAAATCGATAAATGCAGCTTCAAATTGGACATCTC
>NZ_VTOZ01000050.1:0-6143 GCF_008271345.1 Pseudoselenomonas caprae | reverse complement strand
ATTTGATTAGAACTGCATTATAATTTCTGCACGGCAATCCGCGTGATGAACCCACGCGGATCATTCATGCTCATGTTCTCCAGAATGCTTTCCTCATAGGAAAAGGGTCCGGTTCTGCACCCATGCGCCGCAATATAGCGGCGCAGCAGCGCATAAGCCTTGGCGGTGTCATCGTATTCCCCTTGGAAATACGTCACCAGATACGTGCCTGCCGGACGCCGATAGCGGTACTCGCGCGCAATGCCCCGATAGGAACTGCCGACCACGGTGAAGAAATGGCTCAGAATGCCCTCACTGCCCGCCTGCAGGAAATCGCGGGCTGCCACCATCGCCCCGACCCCGAGGCCGGCACTGATCTGCTGCTCCGCCACCTGCCGCTCATGCTCCGTCGCGATGCGCTCGACCAGCGGCCAGTCTTCCCGCGCTGCGGCACGCCGCACATCCCGCGACAGGACAAGCCGCGCCGCAGGCAGTTCCTGCTCCTCGACGCGGCCACAGACCACCGTCCGCGCCAGCGACAGGAGATGGCGCTGGCTTTCCACGACGCGCAGCTGCCGCCGGAGCTTTTCCTGCTCCGCCTCCAGCCACGCCTGCTGTTCAGCCAGCAGGCAATCGAGACGCTCGGGGCTGCGGTTCTCCATGTACTCCTTGATTTCGGCCAGCTCCAAGCCCATATCCCGCAGCATGCGCAGAAGATAGAAGGGATAGAACTGCCGGAATGAATAGCTGCGGTAGCCATTCGGCTCAACATGATCGGGCTTGAAGATGCCCTGCTCATCATAATAATGCAGCGTGCGCTTGTTGACCCCGACAATCTTGGCAAACTCGCCCGTATGGAAGGTAACCCGCCGCTTCATCGCCACTCCCCCTTGACATTACAGTTACTGTATCCTTTAAGATAACTATACAAGAAACCCACAGGAAAGGAAAGGTACTTATGCAAAATAGCGACTCCACACCGCTGGCACAGCGGTTCACTATTTTCCCGCTGCTGCGCTTTGCCGCCCCCTCCATCGGCATGATGCTCGTCATCTCCCTCTACACGGTGACCGATGGCATCTTCATCGGCCGCTATGCAGGCGCCTCAGCCCTTGCAGCCTCCAACATCGTCTATCCGGCCATCAATCTGATCTTCGGACTGGCCATCATGCTGGCCACCGGCGGCTCGGCCCTCGTTGCCAAGAACCTTGGCGAGCAGCGCACCGCAGCCGCCTCCCGCCGCTTCACCTGGCTTACCGTAGCTGCCGCAACCACGGGCCTGCTGCTGGCCCTGGTCATCGCGCTGTTCTTCACGCCGCTATTGACCTTCCTCGGCGCCAGCCCCCAGCTGTTTGCCGACTGCCGTCTCTATCTCGGCCTGTTGCTGCCCTTTTTCCCCGCCGCCGCCCTGATGGTCATCTTCAACGCTTTCTATATCGCCGACGGTCGACCCAGCCAGGGCTTTCTCGTATCGATCGTCAGCGGCCTTGCCAATGCCGTCCTCGACTATGTCCTGCTGGCGCATGGAGGGCTCGGCATCGCGGGGGCTGCACTGGCTACGGGGCTGGCTGACCTGCTCGCCGCCACCATCGGCCTTGTCTATTTCACCCGTTTCAGCCGCACGCTGCGCTTCTGCGCCTTCCGCGCCGAATTTGCCGTGCTGCGCACAGCTTGCGGCAATGGCGTCTCCGAGCTCGTGACCCAGCTGTCCGTCGGACTTGTCACCTTGCTGTTCAACCGGATAACCTTCCAGCTGGCCGGAGAGGATGGCGTTGCTGCCATTTCCGTCATCCTCTATGCCGAAATGCTCCTGACCTCCATCCTCATGGGCTTCACCAATGGCGTCGCCCCCATCTTCTCCTACAACCATGGCGCAGGCAGACGCTCCGAGCTCGTCCGCCTGCTGCGGCTCAGCCTGGGCGTCATTGCCGTCTTCAGCCTGCTGGCCTTTTCGGCCGCACGCCTGCTCGCATCACCGCTCATCACCTTGTTCCTGCCAGCTGGCGGTCACGTCTTTGCCCTCACCCTCACGGGACTGCTGCTGTTCTCGCTGAGCTTCCTGCTCGTCGGCTTCAACATCTTCGCCTCGGGCTTCTTCACCGCCCTGTCCGATGGCAGGACCTCTGCACTGCTGTCCTTCGTGCGCAATCTCGCCGGCATCGTGATCTTCCTGCTGCTCCTGCCCGGAGTGTGGGGCATCACCGGCGTATGGCTTGCCGTGCCAGCGGCCGATGCTGCCGCCCTGCTGCTGACAGCGTATTGCCTGCACAGCACCTGGAAAGCCCTGCAGCAGCAAAAAGAGCCTTCCCCGAAGGGGAAGGCCCAGCATGCCACTGGCATGGTCACAACCGGAAGCTGACGCTCCGGTACCTTACGAGGTCTGTCCGTGATATTCCACGTGACGGACCTCTTTTATTCTATTGTCCGCATCGACCATGACGACCTTGGGCTTCCAAGCCCGCGCCTCATCTTCCGTAAAGAAGGCATAGGCCATGATGATGACGACATCGCCGACCTGGGCGCATCTGGCTGCTGCGCCGTTGAGGCAGATAACACCTGAGCCCCGCGGCCCCGGAATCGTATAGGTCTCCAGCCGTGCACCATTGTTGTTGTCCACTACCTGCACGCGCTCATTCGGCAGGATGCCCGCCTGCTCCATAAGCTCTTCATCGATCGTGATGCTGCCCATATATTGGAGGTTAGCCTCAGTCACCGTCGCACAGTGTATCTTGCCTTTCAGCAGATTGAGCATCATCTTATTCGCCCTCCTTGCCCAGGATCACATTATCGATCAGCCGCGTTGTCCCAATGCGCACGGCGATTGCCAGCAGGGCCTGCCCATCTACCGTTGTGATCGGCTGCAGCGCGGGGAACGAGTAGATATCAACATAATCAATGGCAGCCAGCGGCTCCGTGGCAATCGTATCGATCACCACCTGCTTGAGTTTTTCCGGCTCCCGCTCCCCAAAGGAATATGCCTCTTTGGCACGCTGGAGGCTGCGCGAAAGGATCACTGCCGCCTTTTTCTCCGCAGCCGAAAGGTACTGGTTGCGCGAACTGCGCGCCAGGCCGCTCTCCTCCCGCACAATCGGCACCATATTGATATGGACATTGATATTGAGATCCTCGACGAAACGGCGGATGACGACCACCTGCTGCGCATCCTTCTGCCCAAAGAACGCCTCATCTGCCCGCGAAAGATTCATAAGCTTCGTAACGACTGTCGCCACCCCGCGGAAATGCCCCGGACGCTGCGCACCGCAGAGTTTCTTTGTGATATTGCCCTCCACATGGACATATGTACAATATCCCTCGGGATACATCTCCGCAGGTTCTGGATGGAAAACCGCATCGACAGGCACCGTCGCCAGCTTCTCACAGTCTTCGTCAAAGCGGCGCGGATACGCATCAAAATCCTCATGCGGGCCGAACTGGGTCGGATTGACGAATACCGATGCAATGACGATATCGCATTTCTCCCGCGCGGCACGCATAAGCGTCAGATGCCCCTCATGCAGGGCCCCCATAGTCGGCACGAGGCCGATGGTCTTGCCCGCAGCCTTCATATCTCTCGCATAGGCTTGGATCTCTTTGACCGTCCGTAAAATTTTCATCTGCTGTTACCTCTCTTCATATCGCTGTAGATTCCGAGGCAAAAGAAGCAACTGGCCCAGCAACCAAAAAACGCCCTTCAGGCCAGACCTGAAAGGCGTACGAATACACGGATATCCTTTCCTGTCTTAGTCCTATGGATCTAAGCAGTACCCCAATGATACGTAACTATGGATTGCTTGGGAAAAAGTATAACTCACCAGAGTGATGTCATCTTCTGCCACATGCTTTATGCTAACACATCTGTCCTCAAATAGCAAATACACAGGGACTTATCCACATTGTGTGGTTAAGTCCCTGTGTATATTGTGGATAAGTAGGTGACTTATCTGGCGGAAAAGCGCATTTATGCCCAAAATACAGCGGATAAACCACAAAATCCTGTGGATAACCTGAACCGCAGCGGGGATACGTTTTATCCACAGGATTTATAATGCAATTATAACTATGCATACCAGTGGTTTTAATCAATTCCCTTTATAATTAGCGGACTAATCAATAAGGAGTGACTTTTCATGTCCCGAATGAGCAAGAAATACCATATGCTGGCAGCAGCGCTTGCCATCACCATCTGTACCAGCGTCAATAGCTATGGCGCCTGCCAGCCAGCTAACCATGCCAACGGACCACTGAGCTTCAATCTGGCGGGCCCTGTGCCTGGGCCACCGCCAGCCATGCCAGCTGGCCCCGCGATGCGGGAGGTTGACGCCTCTGAGCTCACGGCCTGCCAGATCGTCGATGACGAGAACCTCACGGTGGACGGCCTCACCCTCAATGCCGGCCACCGCGATGAGAGCGCCTTCTTGGTCCGCAAGGGCGGTTCTGTCACGCTGACCAACTCGGCACTGAACAAGACCGGCGACACCTCGAGCGCCGATGCCAGCAACTTCTCCGGCCAGAATGCTGTGTTCCTCGCTAGCAACAGCACCGCCATACTCCGCAACATCACGCTGACTTCCGATGCCGATGGCGCCAATGCGATTTTCGCCACAGGCCAGGCTGCCAATATCAAAGCAGAGCACATCGTCATCCACACAAAGAACAACTCCTCCCGCGGTCTCGATGCAACCTATGGCGGCACGATCGAGGCCCATGATGTCGACATCACGACGGAGGGAGCACATTGCGGCGCCCTCGCCACCGACCGTGGCGAAGGCAACGTCATCGTAAATGGCGCCAAGCTTACGACGTCTGGCGAAGGCAGTCCTTGCATCTACTCCACCGGCAATATCCAGCTGACCAACGGCAGCGGCGAGGCTGCGGGCAGCGAGATTGCTGTCGTCGAGGGTAAGAACTCCATCACGCTGGATCATTCGTGCCTGACCGGTCATGTCAAACACGGCATCATGCTCTACCAGAGCTTTTCGGGCGATGCCGGCATCGGCGAAGCCAGCTTCACGGCCAAGGATTCGACACTCAACAATCAGTCTGCTGGCCCAATGTTCTACATCACCAATACCACCGCTGTTGCCAACCTCGAAAACACGCAGCTCTGCCAAGCCGGCGATGTGCTTGTAAAGGCCACCAGCGACCGTTGGGGCAGTGAGGATAAGAATGGCGGCATCTTTACTCTGAATGCCTGCAACCAGCAGCTCAATGGCAAGATCCTGGCCAACAACATCAGTCAGGTGACACTGAATCTTGGCAGCGGCGCAAACTGGACGGGCTCCTTCAACGAGGACTACCAGGCCGACAAGGCTGTGTTGCAGTTAAGCAAGGATGCTGTCTGGCATGTGACTGCTGACTCCTATCTCACAGTCATGAAGGCAGAAGATGGCACCTTTGCCAATATCCAAAGCAACGGCCATAAAATCTACTATGACAAGAGTGCCAATCCTGCCCTTGGTGGCAAGACCTACGGCCTGCCTGGCGGCGGCAAGCTCTTGGCAAAGTGAGTTTCCCCTATCCGCCAAACAACCCCCTAGCATAAAAAGAAACGCTGCGAAGAGATGCCTCATGGACCTCCTCTTCGCAGCGTTTCTTTTTGTTGACATCCGTAGTCTGTTGAATCCCTGCCCCGCTACGTCCTTAAAGCTCCGACGTGCAATGCGGGCATTTCGTCGCCTCGTCAGGAATCTCCGTCTTGCAGTAAGGGCAAAGACGCGGTTCCTTGGCCGGCTCCTCCTCCTTTTTCGGCATGATGCGGTTCACCTGCTTGATCAGCATGAAGATAGCAAAAGCCACGATCAGGAAATCAATGACCGCATTGAGGAAGGAACCATAAGCGATGACCGGCAAGCCTGCGGCCTTTGCTTCGGCCAAGGTTGCTGCGGGCGTGCCCGACAGATTGATGAACAGATTGGAGAAATCCACATGCCCCAAAATGAGACCAATCGGCGGCATCAGCACATCGTTGACAAAGGACGTGACAATCTTGCCGAAGGCTGCACCGATGATGATACCAACAGCCATATCCAGCACATTGCCACGCATGATGAATTTCTTGAATTCTTCTACCATAGATATGCTCCTTTCTTAGGAGAAGTTCCACCTTCTCCTCCACCGTTTACATATTCAACAATGAATAAGAAAACCCTCCTCATTCACATATA
>NZ_VTOZ01000005.1:0-142778 GCF_008271345.1 Pseudoselenomonas caprae | reverse complement strand
AAGAATGTTTTAAAACCAACAAAGAAATTCCTATGGTAATGATAGTAAGGCTTAAGAAGGTAAAACGTGATAGCTTAAAATAAATTCAAGTTTGTCGGGTAAATAGCAAACCCAGCCGAGCCAGTCAACGGTCAAGATGAACGGCGCATATGCGCAGCCGTTGACAGCCCCGCCCGCCTTTGCTGGTAGGCAATCAAGGGGCGACAGCAAGAAGTGCCACCGCCCCGCACTATTATTCAGAAAGGGGAATTTCCATGACCGACCAGATAGCCTATCAAGAATATATCCAGCGCAGGTACAACGCCTTTTGCAAGACTGTTATCCGCTGTGCCGCCTTGGACAAGATTTTGAAGCTTAAACGGCAATGGGAACGGCAAGTTTCCCTTGACTATCTGATGAACGAGAAGTTTGTCCAGTTTGCCGCGTCGGAGCCGGACGAGGAATACCCATTTACCGTCTGCGGTCAGACCGTCCTGCTCTGCAACGCCGCCCTTGCCGACGCGATCTCTGTTTTGCCGGAGCAGACGCGGGAAGAAATCCTGCGCTATTACTTTCTGCGCCAGCCGCAGCGCGTGATCGGCGCGTGTATTGGCCGGTCACGCAGCACAGCGGGGCGGCATATCCAGCTTGCCTTGCAGCGGCTACGCGAAGAAATGGGGGTGAGCCGGTATGAGTAGACTTCTCCCCTATGAAACAATCCTCAAAGCCCGTGAGGGCGACCCAGAAGCCGTGAACGCTGTCCTGCTCCACTACGCCGGATATATCCGCTATTTCTCAAAAGTGAACGGGCAGGTCAACGCCGAGGTGGAGGACTATGTAAAGCAGCGGTTAATTGACTGTCAATTCAAGTTCCGGCTTGACGAACCACCGGACAAGTCATAAAAACTGAATACCAGCCGCCACCGACGCGGCCAGCGAAAGCAGTAAGTCTTGAAAAAGATTTACTGCTTTTTTTGTTGTCCGGCTCCGCTCCCGGCCATTTTGCCCCCTGCCGGTTGTAGTAGTAAGCGAGGAGGGAATTTTTCTGCCCTGGTGTTTGGCATTTGGAGCATTTACCCGTAGTAGAGGGCAAAGAGAAAGGATTTCTCCAACACCGGGTAGAAACCACTGCGTCCGGTGTCATTTTAGCGAAAGCGGGCAGGAATGCCCTTTACAGGATTAGTAGTAGCAGAAAAAGAGAAACAAACTTTTGTGGTTGCAGTTTTCCAAAAAAGTGGCGGACGGAAGTGAGAGAAAGTTTGCAGTCACGGAGAGCAAGTTTCTACCACGGTGCCAAAATCCGCAATTCTGCAGTTTTGCCCCTCGCGGGAAACTTGTTGGGGAGTGCCTTCCCCAAACCCTGCTCATGCGCCCTTACGGGCGAGAAAGGAGGTCACACCATGCGAAAGAAATACAACACGCCCCACCGCAGCCGCGTTGTGAAAACCCGGCTGTCCGAAGATGAGTATGCCGACTTCACAGCGCGGCTTGCGCCCTATGGTATCAGCCAGTCCGAATTTCTCCGGCAGGCGATACGGCGGGCGACCATACGCCCGGTTGTCCATGTGTCGTCGGTCAATGACGAGTTGCTTTCCGCTGTCGGGAAGCTGACAGCCGAGTACGGCAGGATCGGCGGCAACCTCAATCAGATTGCCCGGTATCTGAACGAATACGGCGTACCCTACAACACCCTTTCCGGCGAGGTACGCGCCGCCATATCCGACCTTGCCGTCCTCAAGTATGAAGTCCTCAAGAAAGTAGGTGACGCGGTTGGCAACACTCAAGCATATCAACTCTAAAAACGCCGACTACGGAGCCGCCGAGCAATATCTTCTCTTTGAGCATGACGAGTTTACCATGAAGCCCGTCCTTGATGAAACCGGCAGGCTTATCCCCCGCGAGGACTACCGGCTGTCCACGCTGAACTGCGACGGGGAGGATTTTGCCGTTGCGTGTATGCGGGCCAATCTCCGCTATCAGAAAAACCAGCGGCGGGAAGATGTGAAAAGCCACCACTACATCATCAGCTTTGACCCGCGGGACGGGCCGGACAACGGCCTGACCGTAGACCGGGCGCAGGCGTTGGGGGAACAATTCTGTAAAGAGCATTTTCCCGGCCACCAGGCCCTTGTCTGCACCCACCCGGACGGGCATAACCACAGCGGCAACATTCATGTGCATATCGTCATAAACAGCCTGCGGATTGAGGAAGTGCCGTTCCTGCCCTACATGGACAGGCCGGCCGATACGAAAGTCGGCTGCAAGCACCGATGTACCGACGCTGCCCTGCGCTACTTCAAATCCGAAGTCATGGAGATGTGCCACCGGGAGGGGCTTTATCAAATCGACCTCTTGAACGGCAGCAAGAACCGCGTCACCGACCGGGAGTATTGGGCGCAGAAAAAGGGACAGGCCGCGCTGGACAAGCAGAACGCCCCCATGATTGCCGATAGTATCACGCCCCGGCAGACCAAGTTTGAAACGAACAAGGAGAAGCTGCGGCAGACCCTACGGAAAGCCCTTGCCACCGCCGCCAGCTTTGACGAGTTTTCCTCTCTGTTGCTGCAGGAGGGTGTGACCGTCAAGGAGAGCCGGGGGCGGCTTTCCTACCTCACGCCGGACAGGACAAAGCCAATTACCGCCCGGAAGCTGGGCGACGATTTTGACCGCGCCGCTGTCTTTGCCGTTTTAGAGCAAAACGCCGCCAGAGCAGCCGAAGCGCCAGCCAGATCCCCCGATCCCCCACGCACCATAAAAGACCGCTTGCAGGTTGCCAGAGCCGAGATAGCCGCCCCGAAACAGGACGGAGTGCAGCGGCTTGTGGACATTGAGCAGAAAATGGCCGAGGGCAAAGGCCGGGGCTATGAACGCTGGGCGAAGATACACAATCTGAAGCAGGCCGCCAAAACGCTGTCCGTCTACCAGCAATACGGCTTTACTTCCCCGGAGCAGTTAGAAGCCGCCGTTGACACCGCCTATCAGAAAATGCGCCAGACCAGCGGCGAACTGAAAGCACTGGAAACGAAGCTGCAAGGGAAAAAGAAGTTGCAGCGGCAGGTGTTGGCCTACGCCCAGACCAAGGCCGCCCGCGACGGGCTGCGGGCACAGAAATCCGAGAAAGCCCGCGCCGCATACCGGCAGGCCCATGAGAGCGATTTTATCATAGCCGACGCAGCAGCCCGGTATTTCAAGGCGCATGGCATTACCAAGCTGCCCGCCCGGAAAGCGTTGCAGGCCGAGATCGAGCAGCTTATCTCCGAGAAAGACGGCCTGTATAACACCTATCACGAACAGAAACAGCGGTTCAAGGAGTTGCAGACCGTCAAGCGGAACATCGACCAGATTTTGCGCCGGGACGAGCCGCACCGCAGAAAGGAGCAGAGCCATGAGCGATAACCTGCCCCACATGGACTACCGCCAGCACCGGCGGGCGCGGCGGCTGGTACATGAGTGCTGTAACTACGATGAGGGGAACTGCCTGCTATTGGACGACGGGGAGCCTTGCGTGTGCGTCCAGAGCATTTCCTTTTCCCTCATGTGCCACTGGTTCCGTGTGGCTGTCCTGCCCCTTGACGGGGAGCTGGCCGCAGCCCTCTTGTGCCGGGGAAGCCGGAAACGGTGTGCCGTCTGCGGGGCGGCCTTTGTCCCCAAATCCAACCGGGGAAAATACTGCCCCGACTGCGCCGGGCGCATGAAGAAAATCAAAGCCGCCGAGAGAAAGCGGAAACAAAGGCAGAGATGTCACGCTTTAGAGCCTTTCAAACCCGCATAAATCAAGGCTTTTTTCGTGGGTGTCAAAGGGTACGCGATACATTTATCCTTTTCCCCCGGAAACGGCGTTTTAATGCGTGACAATACGCCAAAATCAACCCGAACACAGGGAGGTGATCCTATCGCTGATTATATCAGGGCAGACACGCGGCTGCCCGCCTATCTGCCGTATCCCCGTTTCCTGCTGAAAATGGAGATTTCACAGACCGCCAAGCTGCTGTATTCGCTGCTGTTAGACCGTTCCACCCTCTCCCAGAAAAACAAGTGGCTGGACGACGAGGGCAGGATTTATATTATCTATCCCATCGCGGAGATAGCAGAAATACTGGATAAAGGCAGCACCACCATCAAGGGGGCGCTTAATGAACTGGACACGGCGGGGCTGTTGGAACGGGAACGGGGCGGCTTCTCCGCACCGAACCGGCTTTATGTCAAAGTACCGCCAGTGCCACAGGTACAGTTTTCAGACCAACTGATGGCCGGAAGTCCGCCCCTCATAGAGCCGGAAAACCGTCCTACTGATGGTCAGAAAACCGACCTTATGATGGTCGGAAAACCGTCCCCTAACCAAACTACTATAAACAACCTTACAGAGAGCCAAACAAAGGGAGTGAGTGGGGGGCCGTCCGCGCCCTATGGCCGATATGGAAATATTTTTCTGTCACAGACCGAATACGACGAGTTGCAGGCAGAGTACCCTGACAGGCTGGAACGGTTCATCGAGGAAATGAGCCGCTACCTTGCCGCCAACGGGAAAAGCTACCAGAACTATGCCGCCGCCCTGCGGATATGGGCGGGGAACGACAAAAAGGAAGCCCCTAAAAAGGGCATACCAGACTACTCATGCAAGGAGGGCGAGAGTTTATGAAGAATGAAATCAACGCGGTTTTGGAGAATATGACGACCACCATCCCGGAGCCGGAGGACTACACCGGCGAGGACGGTTTACTGTACTGCGGCAAGTGCCGCAAGCCGAAAGAAGCCTATTTTGCGCCGGATAAGGCCGCTATCTTCGGGCGCGACCGCCACCCGGCAGAGTGCGACTGCCAGAGAACCGCCCGCGAGGAACGGGAAGCCGCCGAAAAGCGGCGCAGACACCTTGACACCGTGGAAGAACTGAAACGCCGGGGCTTTACCGACCCCACCATGCGGGACTGGACTTTCGAGAACGACAACGGCAGGAACCCGCAGACCGGGCTTGCCCGCCGGTATGTGGAGCATTGGGAAGATATGCGGACAGACAATATCGGCTGCCTGTTCTGGGGCGGCGTAGGCACCGGCAAAAGCTACCTTGCAGGCTGTATCGCAAACGCCCTCATGGAGAAAGAAATCCCCGTCCGCATGACGAACTTTGCTCTTATCCTCAATGACCTTGCCGCCAGCTTTGAGGGGCGCAACGAGTACATTTCCCGCCTTTGTCGTTATCCGCTGCTGATCCTTGACGACTTCGGCATGGAACGCGGGACGGAATACGGGCTGGAACAGGTGTTCAATGTGATTGACAGCCGTTACCGCAGCGGCAAGCCGCTGATCGTCACGACCAACCTTACGCTGGACGACCTGCACAACCCGGAGGACACCGCCCATTCCCGGATTTATGACCGCCTGCTTTCCATGTGCGTCCCGGTACGCTTTACCGGCGACAACTTCCGGCAGGAAACCGCCAAGCGGAAAATGGAGAGCATGAAGAAACTGATTACCGACTGAAAGGAGTATTGCCTATGGCAGATAACAAGCAGCACGACACCCGCACCACCCGCCGCCCTGACTGTGTGACGGAAATCCGCATGGGCAATTCCGTCCTTGTCGTGTCCGGCTATTTCAAGAAAGACACCACAACCACAGCCGCCGACAAAATGGCGCGGGTACTGGAAGCGGAAGCCGCTGCTACACAGGAGCCGACTTATCCGGCGTGAACCGGGGCATGGAAAAGCGGCCATGCCAGGGAGCATGACCGCTGGAACGAAAATCGGAAGTGCTTTAGCAATTCTTAATCTCATTCTCTATAAAATAATTTGCAATTTCAAAGGCTTTTATTCTTCTCTTTGCCAATGTGATTTGTGATTTATAACGCTCGGAATTATCCTTTGATTCAAATGTTTTTACTGTTTCTCTTAGCTTGTGCAGAGTTGAATCAATTTGCCTTTTGGCCGCGGTTAATTCATCTATTGTATACTTCATGTTTTCTCCTTTAACTTCTGATTTTTTTGTTAAATCAGAGTATACCACGGAGTTATGAACTTTTCTACTGCAAATATGGGACGACAACCCATACCATAAAAATCGGAAAATTGAAAAGCTGTAAAGAAGCAAATTTAACGCTTTTGCCGCTGTACAGCCCCCGCCGTTCCGTGGTACAATGAAACCACGGAATAGTGGGGCTGGCTGTCGGAAACGGAGGATTTTATGTTAAGACAAGCCACCCAAAACCTCATTACCGCCCTTTATCCGAGATTGTCCCACGAGGATGAATTGCAAGGCGAGAGTAATTCCATATCGAACCAAAAAAGGATACTCGAAACCTACGCAAAACAGAACGGCTTTACCAATCTGCGCTGGTACACCGACGACGGTTTTTCCGGCGCGAACTTCCAGCGGCCCGGATTTCAAGCCATGCTTGCGGACATTGAAGCCGGGAAAGTGGGTACGGTCATCGTCAAGGACATGAGCCGGTTAGGGCGAAACTACTTGCAGGTAGGGTTTTACACGGAAATGCTGTTCCCTCAAAAGGGTGTGCGTTTTATCGCTGTCAACGATAATGTGGACAGTGCCAGCGAGGGCATGGACAACGATTTTACCCCGCTGCGAAATCTGTTCAATGAATGGCTGGTGAGAGATACGAGCAAGAAAATCAAGGCAGTGAAAAAGTCAAAAGGCATGAGCGGCAAGCCTGTTACCAGCAAGCCGGTTTACGGCTATGTGATGGACGAGGACGAGAATTTTATTATAGACGAGGAAGCCGCCCCGGTGGTGCAGCAGATTTACCAGCTTTGCCTTGCCGGGAACGGCCCGACCAAGATTGCCCGTATGCTGACGGAGCAGCAAATCCCCACGCCGGGGACGCTGGAATATCAGCGGACAGGCAGCACCCGCCGTTATCACCCAGGCTATGAGTGCAAATGGGCGACCAACACCGTCGTTCATATCCTCGAAAACCGAGAGTACACCGGATGTCTGGTGAACTTCAAAACGGAAAAGCCTTCTTATAAGGTCAAGCACAGCATAGAGAACCCCGTCGAGAAGCAGGCCATTTTCGAGAACCACCATGAGCCGATCATCGACAAGGAAACATGGGAACGGGTGCAGGAGTTACGCAAACAGCGCAAACGCCCGAACCGCTACGATGAAGTGGGGCTGTTCTCCGGGATTTTGTTCTGCGCCGACTGCGGCCATGTGCTGTATCAGCAGCGGTATCAGAACAAAGACCGCAAACAGGACTGCTACATCTGCGGCAGCTACAAGAAGCGCACCCGCAACTGTACGGCGCACTTTATCCGCACCGATCTGTTGACCGCTGGTGTCCTGGCAAATCTCCGGCAAGTGACCGAATACGCAGCCAAGCATGAGAGCCGGTTTGTGAAACTACTTGTCCAGCAGAACGAGATCGGCGGCAAGCGAAAGACCGCCGCAGCCATCAAGCAGCTTGAACAGGCGCAGGAACGCATTTCTGAAATCAGCCGCATTATCAAGCGGCTGTATGAGGACAATGTAAACGGCAAAATCAGCGATGAGCGTTTCATGGAACTGTCGGCTGACTACGAAGCCGAGCAAGCGGAGCTGAAAAAGAGAGCCGCCGCCCTGCAAGCCGAACTGGACAAGTCACAGGCAGCTACCGTCAACGCCGAGAAATTTATGGGCATTGTCCGCAAGCACCTTGCCTTTGAAGAACTGACCCCCACTCTCTTGCGGGAAATGATCGAGAAAATTGTGGTGCATGAGTGCAGCTATGATGAGAACGGCACCCGCAGGCAGGACATTGAGATTTATTACAGCTTTGTCGGCAAGATTGACTTGCCCGAATAACCGCCCGACCTATCCGACACAATGGCCAAGTGTCGGATAGGAACGGCAAAATTTTTTGCACTTCTATTGCTTCTTTATCACACATAAGCAAAAGCTCTGCGCTTGTCTTCGTCAAAGGCATTGGCCGTCATCGCAATGATCGGGATGCCAGCCTTGCACGGATCAGCGAGGGCGCGGATCGCCCGCGATGCCTCATAGCCATCCATGCGCGGCATCTGGACATCCATCAGGATGAAATCATAGTAGCCGGGCTCTGCGCGCTCCAGCATCTCGACGCAGTCGGCACCGTCGATGGCATGCTCAAGCTCGAAGCCCTGCTCGCTGAGGACGGCGATGACGATTTCCGCATTGAGCTCGTTGTCCTCGGCCAGCAGGATGCGCATCCCCCGGTAGTCCGCGATGCTGCCAGCTGCCTCGGCCTGCAGTTTCTCCCCCTCGTCCCTGTCCGCCAGCTGGAGAGGCAGCCGGACGACAAAGGTGGTGCCCTCCCCCAGCTTGCTCGACACGCTGATCGTCCCCGCCAGCAATTCGACCAACTTCTTGACGATCTGCATGCCAAGGCCCGTGCCCATGATGCCGCTGGTGGTCGTGTTGCGCTCCCGCGTGAAGGCCTCAAACAGCTGAGGCAGGAAGTCTTCGGGCATGCCGATGCCCGTATCCGCCACAGTCGTCTGATAGATAGCCTGGCCCGCCTGCTCACCGGGCAGCTCACAGACCTCCAGGGTGACGAAGCCGCCCTCCGGCGTGTATTTATAGGCATTGCTGAGGATGTTCAGGAAGATCTCCCGCACCTTGGTCTTATCCACCAGGACCTCGGGATGCTCCATCTTCAGCGTATAGGCAAAGGTGATCCGCTTGTCCTGCATCTGGGCCTCGAACACCGAGCAGGTCGACTCCATCAGCGCCCGCATGTCTGCGTATTCTGCATCCACCGTCATCTTGCCGCTTTCGATGCGCGCCATTTCGAGCACGTTGTTGACCAGCGACAACAGGAAGTCGTTGGCCTGCTGGATCTTGTGGATATAGTCGCGGGCCTGCTCCTTGTTGTCAAGGTTCTGCTGCAAAAGGTTCGAGAACCCGATGATCGCATTCATCGGCGTGCGGATATCGTGGGACATGTTGAACAGGAACGAGGTCTTCGCTTCGCTTGCTACCTCGGCCTGCTTCTTGGCCGTCTCCAGCTCTGCCTGCCGTTCCTGCAGCTTCTGGTTCAGCGCCTTGGTCTTCCGCGCCGTCGCCAGGCTCTGCAGCAGCAGCATGACGATGAAGGACACGATCAAGGCCACCAGCAGGAAGACCAGACTCAGGTTGGCCTTGACGAAGTCGCTCACCGAGATCTTCTGGTCGATATAGGTATTGCGCGTCAGCGAATCGTTCACCTCGGCACTGTCCATGCCCTGATTGAGCCGCTCGAGGATAGCATAGAGCTGGATGCTGTCCGGCCGCGTCACGAAGGCGATGCCTCTGTTCTTGTTGGTCGGCACAGCGGTCAGATGATATTCCTCGATCTTGTCCCGCATACTGCCCATGCGGTAGCTGTTGATGAGGAAGCAGTCCGCCCGGCCGCGGGCGACGCCCTGCAGGCAATCGTCGACACTCGAGAAATACACGGGCTTCCAGCGCGGGAATTTATCCTTCAGCAGGCCGTCCACCTCGGGGCTTTCGCTGACGACCGCACAGCGCAGCTCAGCCTCCAGGGAGAACATCCCGCTGTCCTGTGGCCGGATTACAGCCATGATCATCGCATCGGCCAGCGGGGTCGTGACCAGCAGGTTCTGCTGCTCAGCCTCATAGTCGCTGAAATCAGCCGGGAACACGCAGTCGATCTTGCCCTCCTGCAGGGCATCAAGTGCATCGTCCAAGGTCGGATAGGCCATGGGCGAGAAATACAGCTTCGAATTCTTCATCCCGCCCATGGCTTTGCGGATGTAGTCGGCCAGCAGTCCCTTGACATGGCCGTCGAAGGCATCCTGGGCACAGAATGGCAGCATGTTGTCGAGATAGCCGATGCGAATCGTGCCATGAGCATTGAGCCACTCGCGCTCATCGCTGGACAAGAACCGCCGCACCCCGTATTGCTCATGTATTTCTGGTTCAGGTTGCGGTTATAGTAAAGGTTCTGGCTGAGGATAAGGTTCATGGCCTTATCGAGCTCCTCCTTGATATCCGGGCGGTTCTTATTGATGCCAAAGTAGTAATCCGACGAACCGATGCGCGCCACAGGGTCGGCATTATCCACATAAAGATCATAAGATGCACTGGTGACAAAACCATCGACTTCGCCATTTTTCAGCAGACGGTCGGCTTCTTGCCAAGACGCCGCCAGCTCAAGGATATCCACCGACAGGCCATGCTCTGCCACCCAATTCCTAAGAATCTGTGACTGCATGCTGCCCTTGAACACCGTCAGTCTTTTCCCATTGAGTGATGACAAATTATCCGGATCGATGCGGTTCTTCGCGGGATCGATGAAGATATAGTAATCCTCCTTGCCCATCGCATAGTTGGACAGCAGCATGGTACCGACACGGTCTTCCTTATAGGACACGTCGGCCAGCAGGTCGATCTCTCCCTGCTGCAGCATCTGCAGCAGCTCTCCCCAGCTGCCCTCGACATATTCGTATTGCCAGCCCGTATAGGCCGCAATGCGGCGCTGATATTCATACGCGTAGCCCGTCCGGCGCCCATAGGCATCGATGCTGTTGAACGACGAATCAAACCAGCCCACACGGACGACATGCTGCGCCCGTCCCTCGGCCGCCGCCACGCCTGCCAGGCAGAACTGCAGCACCATCAGCAGACACAGCCAAACAGATAGCACGCTTCGCATAGCAATCCCCTTTCGCTGAAACTCCTTTTCTCAGATATTCGCTGTCCGAGGGGCGTCTTCCTTTATTTGCCGCAGATTTATCGCCACGAAAAAAGCCCCGGACAAATCCGGGGCCCTGTATCTGAAGACGAAGAAGCGGAGTCACTCCACTGACTCCGCTTCTATCTAAAAAGATGTAAGGAAATGGGATACTGGAAACTGGGATAAGTTTCCAGAGAAGAGACCGATAGGTTCCGATGCAAACCGGTGGGATATCCGGTTTAATTCCTATCGACAATGATAGTATAACACACTTTTATCGAAAATAGTACCCCTATTGCTGAAATAATTTTCCATTTTACACTTTTTCTGTAAACTTTAAGGAGACTCCCAGCAGCCTCTAATCTCGCCGCCGTCCATATAGCACGAAGCGAGGAAAACGGCTATAATGATAGATAGAATAAATCCTCTACGAAAGGTTGCAAGCCTATGTCTCTTTTCCATAGCAAAGTATACGGCATCGTCCAGGGTGTCGGCTTCCGTCCCTTCGTCGACCGGCTGGCCGCGCGCTTCCATATCCTCGGCAGCGTCTGCAACAAGGGCCCATATGTCGAGATTTTCGCCCAGGGCAGCGAGGAGGCTGTCCACGCGTTCCTGGCCGCCATCGAGAGCGAGCCGCCGGAGCGCGCCACCATCCTGAAGCTCGACACGGAGCGTCTCGACGCTCCCGAGACCTACACGGGCTTTGCCATCATCGAAAGCGCCAAGGAACGCGGCGATATCTTCGTCTCCCCCGACATCGCGACCTGTGACAAATGCCGCGCTGAGCTTTTCGACCCGAACGACCGCCGCTATCTGCATCCCTTTATCAACTGCACGGCCTGCGGCCCGCGGCTGACGATCCTCGACTCCATGCCCTACGACCGCGAGCGCACGAGCATGGGCGAGTTCCCCCTGTGCCCAGCCTGTGAAAAAGAATACACGAGCCCGGCTACCCGCCGCTACGATGCCCAGCCGGTGTGCTGCAACGACTGCGGCCCTGAGGTCTATATCATTGGCAATGAGGACTGCCGCGGCGCTGCGGCCATCACGCGGACGCGTCAGACCATCGCCGCGGGCGGCATCGTCGCCATCAAGGGCATCGGCGGCTTCCATCTCTGCTGCGATGCCCAGAACGATGCGGCCGTAAACCGCCTGCGCACCCTCAAGCACCGGCCCGTCAAGCCCTTTGCCATCATGATGCGCGATATGGCCGCCATCCGCCGCGAATGCCACCTCGAAGACGGGCAGGAGGAAATGCTGACGGGACACCAGAAGCCCATCCTGCTGCTGAAGCGCAGGGCTGGCGGCCAGCTCAGTGACAGCGTCGCCCCGGGCAATCCCAAGGTCGGTGTCATGCTGCCCTACGCCCCTGTGCAGATGCTGCTGTTCGACTATCCCGACGGCATCACGATGCCGGATGCCCTGATCATGACCAGCGGCAATCCCGCTGGTGCCCCCATCTGCCGCGACGACGCCGGCGCCCGCGAAGCACTGTCGGGCTTTACGGACCTGATGCTGTCCCATAACCGCAAGATCCGCATCCGCGCCGACGATACCGTCATGGACTGGCTTGACGGGAAGCCCTATATGATCCGGCGCAGCCGTGGTTTTGCGCCGCTGCCCTTTATGCTGAAGAACGACTTCCACGGACAGGTGCTCGGCATCGGCGGCGAGCTCAAAAACACTTTCTGCGTGGGCTCGAACAATCTCTTCTATCCCTCGCCCTATGTCGGCGATATGAGCGACCTGCGCACTATGCAGGCCCTGCGTGAGACCATCGGCCGGCTCACGGAGCTGCTCGAGGCCCAACCGGCTGCCGTAGCCTGCGATATGCATCCCCGCTACAACACCACGGCCATCGCCCAAGAGCTCGGGCTCCCGCTGTTCCCGGTCCAGCATCATTACGCGCACATTCTCTCCTGTATGGCCGAAAACGACTGCGATGAACCGGTCATCGGCGTGAGCTTCGACGGCACAGGCTACGGCATCGACAGCACCATCTGGGGCGGCGAAATCCTGCGCGCCGACTACGCCGGCTTCACGCGGCTCGGCCATATCGCCCCCTTCCTGCAGACCGGCGGCGACAAAGCCGCCACCGAAGGCTGGCGCGTTGCTATCGCCATGCTCTACGGGCTCTATAACGATAAAGAAAAAGTCACGGCCCTTGCCAATACGCTGCATCTCTGCGCAGCCAAAGACCTGCCCGCCCAGTTCTTCATGGCCGACAACAAGGTGAACGCCATCCGCTCCACCAGCGCCGGCCGTCTCTTCGATGCGGTCAGTGCGCTGCTCGGCATCCGCACCGCCTCGACCTTCGAAGGCGAGGCCTCGATGTACCTTGAATTCGCCGCCGAAAGCTATCTTACGGCCCAGGGACTCCCCCCGCAAGCCATAGAGCTTGACAAGTCAGCGCCTGACCTCCGCCGGCTTGACTTGTCAAACGCTGACAAGTCAAATCTTGCCCCGTCAACGGCTGACCCATCAATCATCCTGGCTACCGATGAGCTCTTCCGCCATATCCTTGCCGAGCGGCTGGCAGGAACCGATCCGCAGAAGCTGGCATTTCTCTTCCATGCCGGCCTTGCCGCCTGCATCACCGCCGCCTGCGATAAGGCGCGGGAGCACACGGGCCTTACCACCTGCGCGCTCTCGGGCGGCGTCTTCCAGAATCACCTGCTGGTCACGCTGGTAAGCAATGCGCTCAAGGCTAAAGGCTTCCGCGTCCTGCGCCATAGCCTTATCCCGCCCAACGACGGCGGCATCTGCCTGGGACAGGCTGTGGCTGCCATGTACCATATAAACCACTGAAAAATGGCCTTTCCGCCAAGGGAAGGCCATTTTTCGTACCCGTTAATAGAATTTAATGCATTTCACTGCCCAGCTGTTTATTGATTCCATCCAGAAGCTCCTTGAGTTCCTTGCTTTCCGTGAGCTTGTAGGCAATATCAAGGAAATACGAGGCATGCTGGAGCTTCTTGTTCGCCAGCATGGTCTTGCCGTAGAGCATGGCCGTCTCGATGATCTTGGCATCGGGGCCGATCGGGAACTGGTATTTCTCGCCGTAGGAACGCATCGCCCCCAGGGAAGGACGCGTTGCTTCGCCCTTTGTCTCATCGTAGATATACTTGAGCTCGTTCTCCGCCTGGAAGCGGCCCTCCGCCTCGGCAAAGGTCATGCTGAGCAGATAGCAGCCGACGGCCTCATCCCACATCTGCTTTTCGACGAAGTAATAGCCGAGATTGCGATAGCAATGGGCAATCTCACGGCGCTTGTAGCAGATGGAGAAGATCTTCGTGGTGAGCTGCTTGAAGGTCTCCATATCCTTCTTCTGCTTATAGACTTCCGCATGTTCAAAGGCGATGTCGGCGCTCATCGGATTCCAGTCCATGGCGATCGCCAGTGCCTCCTCAGCTTTGTCGAGCTCGCCGAGCTCTAAAAGCACCGAGCCATACATCGCATAGAGCCGGTTCACTGGCTCCTCGATGTCGGCCACCGGCTGGATTTCCGGATGCTGGCTCTGGAACATGACCATTTCCATCAACGTATTGAAATCGTAATAATCGGCCTGTCCATCCGCATAGAGATTGAGCGCCTCGATGCGCTCGATTTCCTTCTTGAGGATAGCTGCGGCTTCTTCTGTATTCTTGTTCTCACAGGCATCGACGGCCTGCGTGATAGCCGCATTGATTTCCTGTGTCAGGGCTGATTCTTTCATCTGCGTGATACCCTCCTGTCCTAATGTCACATTCGTATATTGTACCACAAAGTGCCCCAAAACGAAAATGCACCGCCGCGTGATATCGTATCACACGGCGGTGCATCCTATCCGGACCAGTCACAAGACCGGTCAATCATCAGAATTTAAAGCGGTTGGCCTCATTCTGCAGCTCGTCAGCCATGCGCGAAAGCTGCTGGCTCGAAGCGGCAATCTCTTCCATCGAAGCCGACTGCTCTTCGGTTGCGGCCGAAATGGAGGAGATGTTCTCCGTGATGCGCTTCGTGGATGCTTCGACATTCTCGGCATCCTTGAGCACTGCCATGCTCGCATCGGCCACCTTGTTGGCATTGCTTGCCGACTCCTTGACCATCTCATCGACGATGCGGATATGCTCGGCAATGACCTTGAACTGGTCGCCAGCTTCCTTGACAGCCTGGCTGCCTACCCGTACCTGCTCGGTACCGGCATTCATCGAATCGACTGCCTGGATCGTGACCTTCTGGACACCGCCGATCTTCTGGGCGATCTCCTGGGCAGCCTCGGAGGACTGCTCAGCCAGCTTGCGGACCTCATCGGCAACGACCGAGAAGCCGCGGCCCTGCTCACCAGCACGGGCTGCCTCGATGGCAGCATTGAGTGCCAGCAGGTTCGTCTGCTCAGCGATGCTCTGGATCGTGCTGACGATCTCGCCGATCTCTTCCGAGCGGCGGCCCAGCTCGCCGACAGCAGCTGCCGACTCATTGACCGTGCCGAATACTTCACGCATCTTGTTGACGGCATCTTCAATGGCGGCAACGCCCTCAAAGGCAGCCGTACCAGCCTTGCTCGAAGTCTTGCTGATATGCTCGGAGGCCTCCGCGATGTTCGTGACCTGCTCGGTCATGTTGCGGATATGGCCGACAACACCAGTCATCGTCTCATTCTGCGTATTGGCCGACTCAGCGATATCGCCGACGCGCTCAGCCACATGGGTGATGGTCTGGGCGACCTGCTCGACACCATGGGACATCTGGCCCGAGGAGTTCGATACCTCGTCGGCACTGCCCTTGATCTGGCCCAGCAGCTTCTTGAGCTCGTCCGACATCTTGTGGAACGAACGGGCCAGGTTGCCGATCTCATCATCGGTCTCGATGGTCAGGTCATTCTGGCGCAGGTCGCCATTGGCGATGCGGCCAGCCGACTGCTCGAGGCCGCGCAGCGGCGAAACGATGATGTTCGAGATCCACATGGTCGCGAAGAAGATCAACACCAGCGCTACGACGAGCACTACAGCCAGCGTCATGCGCATGCTGTTGACGCTCGACATAAGCTGGCTCCTATCGACAATCGTCAAATACTTGTAGCCCGTCTTATCGGATACATAAATATCGACAAATTTCTTCGAACCATCCAGCTCGATTTCCTGCAAGCCTTTAGCGCTCATGTTGATTGACGCGATATCGCCAAGCTCAGACTCTTCGAGCTTCTTGAAGGCTGCATCTGGATGTTTCGGATCGGCAATGATGACATTGTCCGCATCGAGCATCATCAGATAGCCCGTCTCGCCGACCTTGATCTGCGAAATCATGTCCGTGACTACCGGCAGGTCAATGTTTAAGCCCAGGACACCAAGCGGCTGCCCCGACATATCCTTGACCGTAGCGAAGATGCCGACCGTCGGCGTACCCTTCGAAGTCTTGAACGGCTTCGTGATGCGTACAGCATTCGTGTCAGCCATGCTCTCCTTGAACCAGTCACGCTTACGGGAATCATAGCCCTTCTTGCGCTTTACGGCCGGATACTGCAGGTAGCCGCCATCGGTCGTACCATAGCTGACAACGGAAATGACGCCCTTATTGGCCTCCGCCATACGCTGGAACAGCTGATAGGCCTGCAGCTCAAAGCCGCCCTTGGCCTGCGGATCCATGGCAATCATGCCATCGGCGCCAGCCTCACCATCGATATACACCGTGACGCCGCCACCGTTTCTGAGGATTGGATCGTTGGCCATATTGACAAGGCCATCGCGCAGACCGCGCAGGAAAAGATCCATCGACGTATCTACCTGCGTTGCCTGCAAATCCGTCTCCTCAACAAAGTTTTCCATCTCATGATTCGTGATGATGCGATCGAGGACAATGCCCAATACCAGCATCGTCGCTACAAATACCACCGAAACAAGAACCATGATTTTCTGTTTGACACTGAAACGTGCCAGAAGTTCTTCCATCCTATCATCTCCTTATTCTTTCATCGAGACCCCAAATCTTACACCGGCCAAATGCCAGTATAATCCTACGATACCTCTTTTATACGACAATCATGTACAAAATTCCTTCTGCCCCTCCATCTTTTTCCCACAAAGAAGCAAACCCATGGGCCAGCGGCTGACAGCCGCTATTGCCTATGGGTTGGAATTTGTTGCTAACAGTCTGTACCGCTTTCCTGACGGTTCAGGAAAATACGGTCTTTTTCACTAAGCTCGGCCTTTTCCAGCAGGTCAGGCCGGTATTTTTTCGTCACGAGCAGCGACTGCTCGCGGCGCCACTGCCGGATCTTCGCATGATTGCCGGACAGGAGCACCTCAGGCACTGCCATGCCCTCGAACTCTCGGGGCCGCGTGTACTGCGGGAACTCCAGCAGGCCGTCGTAGAACGAGTCGGTCGGCGCCGAATCGGGAGCGCCCAGCACCCCCGGCAGCATGCGCGACACCGCATCGGTGATGACCATGGCCGGCAGCTCGCCCCCCGTCAGGATAAAGTCGCCAATCGAGATGGCTTCATCGGCGAGCTTATAGATGCGCGCATCAAAGCCCTCGTAGTGGCCGCAGATAAAGACGAGCTGCTCGTAGCCGGCCAGCTCCTTGGCCTTTTCCTGCGTGAAGGTCGGCCCCGACGGGTCCATGATCAGCACGCGGCGGCTGGCGGCAAACTCCTCCGTCTTTGCCAGCACATCACGCACAGCCTTGTACATCGGCTCAGGCTTTATGACCATGCCCGCACCGCCGCCAAAGGGCGTGTCATCGACGTGATGGTGCTTGTCTTCCGTATAATCACGAAAATTCGTGAAGTGGATGTCGAGGATGCCGTTGTCCACCGCCCGCTTCGTGATGCTGTCGCCGAATGGCCCGGCAAACATCTCCGGAAAGATCGTCACCATATCAATGCGCATCGGAAATCTCCTCCGGCATATCGACGACCATGCGGCCGCCAGCGATATCGATTTCCTTGACAACGGCCTTGAGGGCCGGGATCAGGAGCTCACCGCCATCGGTGCGGCGCGCCTGGTAGACATCGTTGCTGCCCGTGCGCAGGACGTTCTCCACCTTGCCCAGCTCCTTGCCGCCCACATCATAGACCGTCAGGCCGATGATGTCGAAGGTGTAGAACTCGCCCTCGGAGAGCGGCGCCGCCTCACTGCGGTCCACCGTGAGCAGCCTGCCCGTCAGGCGCATAGCGTCTTCGCGGACCGGATACTCGCGGAACTTCATCAGCACGTACTGCTTATGATACTTGCAGCTTTCCACATGCAGCAGCTCATCGCCCACCATGACTTCCTTCATCGACGCAAAGCGCTCGGTGAAATCCGTCAGCGGGATGATGCGCATCTCGCCATGGATGCCATGGGCCGCACCGACCTTGCCGATGGTGACGCGCTTCTTAGCTGCGGATGGCGATAATCTTGTCATCTTCCACCAGCACTTCCACATTCATGAGCTCGCGCATGTCATCGCCCACATGGACGTCAACCTGACGCTCCAGCGTGCCCTGCACGATCTCAGCACCGAGAACGAGTTTCTCCGTCTCTTCCTTGCGAGCCATAGCTTCCTCACGGTACTGCAAGCGCTTCTGGCGCTCCTGGCCGAAATGCGCCTGGATGGACTGCAAACGCTGGATCTCCTCCGGCGTCGGGTTCTCCGCATCCTCCGGCTGGTTCTCCTGCATCACGCGCTTTTCCTGGATGTTCAGCTGCTGAACCTCGAGTTCCGCGCGGTTGATACCCTCTTCGAGGTCACCGATGATTTTTGCCTTGAGCTTCTCCGTCAGCTTTGCCTTGATCGTGACCGGCATTTTCAGTGAAATCATATCCATGACAGTTCCTCCTATACATAGAAATAGCGGCCTGCCCATGTAAAGCATGAACCTGCCGCTGTTTCATCTAAATAATCTCAACCGTGACTTTGGTATTCTCCCGGGTGGCCGCGGCTTTGACCACGGTACGCATGGCTTTCGCGATACGACCCTGACGCCCGATGACCTTACCCATATCATCCTCGGCAACATGAAGTTCGAGCACGGTCTGCCCATCTTCCTGTCGTTCGTCCACACGGACGGCCTCGGGATGTTCCACTAAGGATTTGGCGATAACTTCAACAAGTTCTTTCATGTTGAGCCTCCCAATTATTTCTTAGCTTTAGCTTCAGCAAACTTAGCCATGATGCCCTGCTTGCTGAGGAGATTTTTAACGGTATCGGTCGGCTGAGCGCCTTTGTTCATCCAATCAAGAACCTTAGCTTCGTCAACGCTTACGACTGCCGGCTGCTTGGACGGATCGTAGTTACCGAGAATCTCGATGAAACGACCATCACGCGGAGCGCGGGAATCAGCTACAACGATGCGATAGAACGGGTTCTTCTTTGCACCCATACGGTTCAAACGAATCTTTACTGCCATGAAATTTCACCACCTTTCGTAGGGAAAATAAACTTTATAAAAAATCAATGCATGAACGGAAGTTTCGGGAAACCGCCGCCCAGGCCGCCAAGTCCTCCCAAACCAGGGAAGCCTTTCTTGCCCTTCTGCATCTTTTTCATTTTCTTCATCATCTTCTTCATCTCGCCGAACTGCTTCAGGAGCTTGTTGACATCCTGCACGCGAGTGCCGGAGCCCAGCGCGATGCGCTTGCGGCGGCTACCATTGATGATGTCGATGTTGGCACGCTCAGCTGGCGTCATCGATTTGATGATGGCCTCGATCTGGCGCATCTCTTTGCCGTCAAGATCGATATTCTGGCCTTCGAGCTGCTTCTTGAGGCCGCCCATGCCAGGAATCATGCCGAGGATGTTCTCCAGCGAACCCAGCTTCTTGACCTGCTGCATCTGGGAGAGGAAATCGTCCAGAGTGAACTCATCCTTGCGGAGCTTGCGCTCCATCTTCTTGGCCTCTTCCATGTCGAAGGTCTGCTGCGCCTTCTCGACCAGCGAGAGCACATCGCCCATGCCGAGGATACGCGAGGCCATGCGGTCCGGATGGAACGGCTGCAGCGCCTCAAGCTTCTCACCCATACCGACGAACTTGATGGGCACGCTCGTGACTGCCTTGACCGAAAGGGCCGCACCACCGCGGGCATCACCGTCAAGCTTCGTCATGACGACACCATCAAGGCCGAGCGAATCGTTGAAGGCCTGCGCCACATTGACCGATTCCTGACCAGTCATCGCATCGACGACCAGCAGGATTTCGTGCGGCTTGACCTCGCCTTTGATATTGCGCAGCTCCTGCATGAGCTTTTCATCGATCTGCAAGCGGCCAGCGGTATCGATGATGATAACATCGTTGGCATGCGACTGCGAATACGCGATGGAGTTCTTGGCGATCGTCACAGCATCCGTGCCCTGCTCCATCGTGAAGACAGGCAGCTCAAGCTGCTTGCCGACGACCTGCAGCTGCTTGATAGCTGCCGGCCGGTAAATATCGCAGGCGACGAGCAACGGGCGCTTGCCCTGCTTCTTGAGGGCCAGGCCCAGCTTACCGGCAGACGTCGTCTTGCCGGCGCCCTGCAGGCCAACCATCATGATGACGGTCGGCGGGTTCGGGCTCATATTGATACGGCTCTGCGTACCTCCCATGAGGTTCGTGAGCTCTTCATCAACAATCTTTATTACGACCTGAGCCGGCGTCAGTGTTTCCAGGATATCCTGGCCGATGGCCCGCTCCTTGACGGTCTTTATGAACTGTTTGACTACCTTGAAGTTGACGTCGGCCTCAAGCAGGGCCATACGCACCTCACGCATGGCGTCGTTGACATCGTCCTCAGTCAGCTTGCCATGGCCGCGGAGCTTCTTGAATGTCTCCTGCAGGCGGTCGGATAAACTCTCAAAAATCAAAGCGATACCTCCTGACTACGCCCCAAGAATGGCGCGAGCCGGTCGAGAACCTCAGTCGCAGCCGCTTCATTGCCCGGCTGCCTGAGGCCTTCGATGGATTCATATATTTTCGCCAGTTCCTGCCGCTCCTCTTGATAGCGATGCGCCAGGCCCAGCTTCTCCTCATACGCTTCCATGGCCTTCTGTGACCGATGGATGTTGTCGTAGACCGCCTGCCGGGAAATCCCCAGCTCCTCGCCGATCTCCGACAAAGAGAAATCTTCAAACAGATGCATGCGCAGGCATTCCTGCTGCTTTTCGGTCAAAAGCGCCCCATACAGGTCAAACAAAGCCGACAGATATAAAAGCTGCTCCATATTCCTATCACCTGTTTTACAAAAATATGTGCCAAGGCTTTCTCCTTGACATTGCTATTATACCGAAGCCATCATAACCTGTCAAGCATTTTTCCTTGGCACATAAATTTCTTTTTCTTCTATTTATATTTTTACGTACTCCGCGCCCAGCGCGAGGATTTGCCAGCCATTTGCCTCCAGCACTGTCGCAAAATCATGCGCCGTGCCGTTAAAGTCAATGTCAACGGTCATATTGCCAAAGCTCGTGCTGCGGACAAAGACATTGTTTACGCCTGCAAGCTCGCGCAGATAGGCTGTTGCCGCGCTGATATTGCCGAGCTTGCTGCCCGTAACGATCAGCTGCAAGTGCTGCTCGGGATTAGCCGCCTTGTTAAGTGCTGCCTTGCCGATGGCCGCAGGGATGCCCTTGGCAGCAGCTGCTACGGCTTCATTTACCGCATTGGGCCCGCGCCGCTCAGACTTGCCAGTGAATACGCCGGTATAGATGACCTCGCCATTATTGACATTAAGCATGCGCACCGACACGGTGACATTGGCCTTCTTGAGGTTCTCAAAGCCTGGCATCGGCGCATAATCAGCCATACTGCCCACGGCCTTGTCGACCGTGACCGTCACCAGATAGTCCAGCGGGAATTGACTGGTCAAAGTCTTCAGCATTGACTTGTCACCGGCATAGCTTGCCGCCAGCAGCTGCTTCTGTTTTGACTTGTCAAGCTGATTGACGTCAACGATGCGCGTATAGCCCTGCATGCGGATGCCTTCCATCACGGCATTTTCGAGGCTTGCATAGCGGATGCCCTGCTGATCCATGGCCACGACACCGACACGCGGGTCCTGCATATTGGCACCGACCACAGCTTTTTTCTGGGCATAAGTGCCAAGCGCCGCGCTGATTTTCTGCTCCGAGACATCGGCGCGCACCTTGACCGTATAGAGCCCGTTGTCCTTTACCGATGACAGCACCTCATAGCTTTTGATATAGCCATCGGCCTGCGTGTAGATGCGGTCATTGATCAGCTGGTAATTCTGCACATAGCTGCGGCTGTCGACCATGACGCCTACCTGCTGCTCGATGGCCTGCCGCAGGGCCTGCCTCAGCGCACTGCGCTCCGAGCCGCCGTACCCTGTCACCGTCACCACGGCCGCCGATGCCGTCATCACCGGCAGCATCAGCAGCCCTGTCAGCACTGCAAGTTTCTTCCCCATTGCCCTCGCCTTCCTTCCCTTATCGATACTATCAGTATAACATCAATATCTATAAGAAGGCTGAGAACTTTTTAAAAAATCTGTCCCGGCAGCACTTTCTTTTCCTTCGCCGGAAAAGTCTTTTCATAGGCGGCAAAGGTCTCCGGCTCCTGCTCGGCTGCAAAATAGCCGGCAGGCGTCGCATACTCGCCGCTGATATCCTTCAGGAATCCCGGTGCGAGCTCCTTGCAGAGGAAGAAAGATGCGTCTGCACCATCCGGAAGGCCATGATAACGGATGCCAAAATCGCTCGCATAAGTAAACCCGCTCTTTCCATAAAACCCGATATCCCCCTCGAAGCACAAGGCCCCACAGCCCAGCGCTGCTGCCTGCTCCAGCGAGTAGTCCAGCAGCAGCTTGCCGTAGCCCTGGCGCTTATAGGCCGGGGCGACACAGATCGGCCCCATCGCCATGATGGGGATGCGCCGGCCATCATCGGCCTTGATCTGCGCCCGCACAAAGATATTCTGCCCGATGATCTCGCCATCCTTTTCCATGACGAAGTCCAGTTCGGGCACGAAATCCATATCCTTCCGCAGCCGGTGCAGCACAAAGTGCTCCACACAGCCAGGACGGTAAACATTCCAGAACGCTTCGCGCACGAGATTCTCGACGGCGCGATAGTCTTTTTCCATTTCTCTGCGAAAACTGATTGTCATTTTTTTCACCTCTATATCGATTGTTTCTGCTGCATTGATTTCTTTGTTTTCTGCCTGCTATATCCTCAGGCCTCGCCGTTGGCGATGGCCGCGTATTTCTCCTCCGGGATCATCGGCGAGCCGATCTGCGCCGCCAAACCGGCGTCGATCGTCCCCTGCGCGGCATACTGCCTGCCAGCCTCCCGCACCAGTTCCAGCCGCGGCTTCGTGACCACATCAGCTTCCGGCACATTGAACATCGGGCTCTCGGGCACTGTAAGTATCGTATGCTGATGCGGGAACAGCAGCTTGAACTGCTCCACGGCCGGCTCGAAATTCCCCTTGCTGTTCGGGAACCCGCAGCCGCAGATCATCAGATAGCGCAGATGGGCAAAATCCGCCTGGCCGATATGCTCATACCGCTCGCCGACCCGCTTCATCTTCATGCAGGAAAGCGGCATCGTCCGCTCAATGAATGCCTTGAGCTTTGCCGGCATGCCATATCCATAGAGCGGAAAGTTAAGCAGCAGCAAATCGCATTCAAGCACCTTAGCCAGCAGGGCCTTCATATCATCCGTATGGATACAGGTCCCGCCATTGCGCTTGCAGGTAAAGCAGCCCACACAGAACTCGATATGTTTCTCAGCGATATGGACGACCTCAATATCCTGCGGCGCAGCCTCCTGCATGCCAGCGAGAAACGCCCGCGTGATATGCATCGTATCGCTCTGTTCTTTTTTCGGGCTGCCATTCAATACCAGGATTTTCATGTCACACCACCTCTAACATCGACTCGATCCCCAGCCGCCTGCGGGAAAACCGTGGCCCTTCTTCGCCAGTCAGCCCGCTAGCCTGGAAGCAGCATTTGTCCAGCACGCGCTGCGACGCGGCGTTGTCCGCCTCAGCCTCCGCCTCGATACTCACGACTGCCGGATGGCGGAAAGCCCATCCCAGCGCAGCCCGGACGGCCTCCGTGGCATAACCCTGGCCACGGTATCCTTCCTCGATCCCATAGCCGATCTCTGCCACACCATCTCGGCCCAGCCCCTTGAAGCACAGATCGCCGATGCGCCTGCCATCGCCCAGCTCGATCACCCACATCGCATACCAGTCCCACTGCTCGGGATGCGCCATGCAGCCTGCGAGCATCTCCTCATAGGCTTTCTTCAGCCCGGCATCCTTGGCCGCCGCAATCGCCGCCTTCATCTGCGCCGCATCCGTTGGATATATCCTCAACCGTTCCGTCGTTACCATAAAGCCTCCCCTGTTTTTACATATTATCTTTGACACGCTGCAGCCACTTATCCAGGAACTCCATCTGCTCTTCGGTATGGAACCAATGCTCACCATCTTCCATCACTGTCAGCCCGGCAGCATGTTCCGCGGCAAAGGCCTGCATCGTCGCCAGGCTGGTCAGATTGTCCCTGCCGCCGTACAGGATCTGGGTCGGCACCGTCCAGACGATGGGATGCGTGCGGACATAGGACAGATATTCCCAGGACAGATCCTCACCGAATTCCGTGTGGATCACACCCTTTTCTTCCAGCTCCTCCTCAGTCACCTGCGCCCACTGCATCATATCCAGGATGAGCTTTTCCATATCCACCACCGGTGAAATGAAAAACGCCTGCTTGACATATGCATCAAGCCCGCCGTACATGCTGAACAAGGCGCCGATGCTGTTAGCTATCAGCAAAACATTGTCATACTTCTTATATAAATCCCTAACGATCTCCCGGATCTCATTTCCTGTTTCCCACGGGGTAAAGGTCTTATAATCAAGGCCCAACACCTTCGCCGCGGGAAAATTCTTCCGATAATGCTGAGCCTCCTCTGCACTTCCGCCCTTCCCGTGGACGTAGACAACAATATCCATACCAACCTCGTACTTTCTCTTCACTTCTTGACCAATGCCCCAAAGATCGCATCCTTGTCAAACTCGCCGGTAGCAAAGCCCGGCACTTCCTTGAACGCCTTGCAGTAGGCAAGGCTCATCTCCGTAAAGACGGCACTCATCTGCGCATCCGTATACGGGCAGTCATCGGTGACGATAAGCGTCGCAAAACTGAATGCCACGAGCCACAAATTGCGGAAATACTTATCCGCCGTCGCCGCATCCATATGATAGATGCGCATAATCGACTCGCGCACCAGCTCCTGCGAAAAATGCAGCGCGTCCATCGCGCCGCCTACCGCCTCATCCGGCTTCGTCAAGAACAGCAGCTTATAGAGCTCCGGCTCTTCCTTCGCAAAGCAGATATACTGCTGGCCGACCCCCAGGAACGGCACGGGGCCTTTAAGTCCCGTTTCGATATACGCCTGATAGCGTCCTTTGGCCATGGCATAGACCTCGACCTTCAACTGTTCCATCGTCGTGAACCACGTAAAGATCGGCCGTGGCGACACGCCGAGCTCTGCGGCAACTTCGCGCGCCGTCACCGCATCGATTCCTTTCTTGCGCACGACTTCGAGAGCCGCTGCCACAATCTCCTCTTTTTGAAACTTGACCTTTGGAGGCATAAACACGATCCTTTCGTTTAAAAAACATCCGTTACGTAACAGTTGTTATCTTACATGATTTGATGCGTACTGTCAAGCGGTTGTTCTTATTTTCTTTTATTCTTCCGCTCCGAGCGCACAATAAAACGGCAGCTGCACCTCATACGAGCCGTGCAGCTGCCGCCAATCCGTTATTTCTTTTCTTGTCCGTCTTTAGGGGGCGCCCCCTCCATCGACAGGTTCTCCTTGGCGTAGGCCTGTAAATCGTCTGTGTTCTCCACGACATCTTCGACATAGCTCTTGATGTCTCTTGTCAGCTCCTCCGTATCGGCCGCCGACATTTCCCCGAGCTTCTTGAAGGCTTTCTTATGGCCAGCATTGAATTCGGCCTCATCGTCATATTTGCGGAACAACAGCCGCATCATCTTGCGCCGCAGGAATTTTTCGCGAATGATGTTCTCACGTTCTTCTACCCAGGCCACCGCCAGAACCACCAGCAGCAGGATGCCCATATAGCCAAGCAATGGATACATCCACGAAACCAGCTGGGAAAAACCGCCAAAACTGCAAACATAACCAAGCGCAACAATGCCAATGAGAATCTTGCGCATCTTGCCGATATCACTGCCCGCGAAACGCCGCGCCGTCGCATAGTAGAGGCTGAACGCCGTATTGAAGATCAGCGCGAATATCACTACCGCATAGATGACGGCAAAGGCCGGATGGATCTGATTCACGAGCGTCAGCATCGGGATCTCCGCATCTTTGACCTTGTCGAGATTGGCAAACAGCGCCATCGAAGCACTGCCGACAATCACTCCGATAATCGCGCCGCCTAGTGCGCCGCCCTTTTCGGCATCACTGATGCGCACGACCGAGCCGCCGAGTACAAAAGCCATCGAAACACCATTCATCACGCAGAGCGCAAAGTAATTGATGACGGCCAGATAGACATTGGGCATCGCCGGCCGCAGCGATTTCGACACTTCATCGAGCATGGCAAAGTCATACGACTTGCCCAAAAACGTATAACCTGTCACCAGTAAGATCATGACGACAATGATGGGCGTAAACACACCGAGCACCCGCGTAATCTTGTCAAAATCAAGGAACGCAATCACGCAGACCAGCAGCGAGCACACCAAAGCGCCGAGCCAGCTTGGCAGGCCAAACTGCTGCTGCAGGTTGGCCCCGGCACCAGCGACCATGACAAAGCCGACGACAAAGCAGGACACCACCAGCGTGACATCGATGATGCGCTGGATGATGGGATGCGCAATCTGTTCCAAGACTTCCTGATGGTTGTTCGACTGATAATGAGAACCGAGCGTCACGATGATGCGCCCAAAGATTATATTCAAAATGCCCAGCACTGCAACGCCAGCCAGGCCGATCTCACCAAAACTCAAAAAATACTGCAGCAAATCCTGCCCCGAAGACAAGCCCGCGCCTACCAATACCCCTACATAGGCCATAGCAATCGATATGGATTCCTTACTAAACTTCATCCGGTCACCCTTTCTTTTATGCAATCATAAAACAATTTCATATGTACATTTTAACACATTTGTTATAGTAACGCAAAAAACAGACAGATTTGCAGTCAAATCGACCGCTAATCTGTCTGTTTTTTTATCACTGAAAAAGCCTGACCAGCCTATCGCCTGGTCAGGCTCCTCATTCCTGTCAACGGGATTGCAACAAATCGAGCATCGACGCTGCTGTTTCCGCACTGGCAAGTTTTTCGTTTTCGTCTGTCCCGATTTTACCCGATTTGTCCACCTGCGTACTCAGTATCGTCGGATTATCCTCAGGATGCGCCGCATGCGTCTTACTCTGCGAGACGATGCGATCCCCCTCATAAACCGTGATGAGCACTGATCCATCGGACATGACCTGCGTGATCGTTGTGGTTTCCTCGCCACTGTCACCGGCACCATCCTCGCGGACGCCACCGCCAGTCTCCAGCTGTCTGAGCATTTTCACAAACGCTGACTTGGCTGCCGGCGTCTTGTCCGTCGTTGCTGCTGCGGACGCTGCTGCCCCTTGATTCCACAGCACCGTTTTCGTTGCCTGGATTTCCATCGAATTCCTCCTAACCGCAAAAAGACACTCTTCTGCCTATATATCGGATAACCGCAGGAATACTTAACCCCTATCGGTTGTGCTTCGTTGAGTTTTTTCTATCGCCCTAAACACTTTCCCCGCTTGGGGATATAAAGAACAGAAAGCAAGATAACAATACACAAAGATGTGAGGGGGAAATAAAATGTTTAAGGTAATAAAAAACTTTTTTAAGACGCTCACGATGCCGACAACGATTCCGCCCAAGAATTGCCCGCTCTGGGTGTGTTTCAAATAGAGTTGACTTAGGCCACAGCAAGGACAACAAGTAAGATAACAACACGTAACAATGTAAGGAGGAATATAAAATGGAAAAGCTCATGAACAAGATGGACAACATGGAAATGGACAAGGTAGCTGGAGGAAAAATTTTTCCTCGTCCTCGTCCTGGTTGTCATGACAGTAATGCAAATTCTATGGTAGCTACTCGTGGCCTTCCCCCGGTTGGACACGTAGATGAAACACAAATGAAACTCCCTATCGGTGGTGGTCATAAAATTACTATAGCAGAAAATGTATTTGAAACGCAAAACGCAAGCGCTTGTGTTGGTAAATAATAGCGATATAGGCTAAGACATAAACAGAGGGCATATCATCAGATGTGCTCTCTTTTATATGCGCAGAGCTATCAACGGCTATTGCTGATCCCAGCCTGGAATTCCGCCCAGATCTTCTTCTTGGCGATCTTGCCCGTCGTTGTCCGCGGCAGTTTATCCATGATATGGAACTCGCGGGGTATCTTATAGAGGGCCAGATTGTTCTGCAGGAATTGCTTGAGCTCACGGATATTGACCTCTGCCCCTTGATGGACACTGTAGAAGCAGGCACCGACCTGACCGCGGAGCTTATCCTCAATGCCAATGACAGCCACCTCATGAATCCCGGGGAACTGGTAGATAAGCTCCTCGACCTCGCGCGGATAGACATTTTCGCCCATGCTGATAATCATATCCTTGATGCGGTCGACAATATAGATATAGCCATCTTCGTCGGCTCTGGCCACATCGCCCGTATGGAACCAGCCACCGCGCATGGCATCATGCGTCACATCGGGAAGATTCCAATAGCCAAGCATCACATTATCGCCTTTGACGATAAGCTCGCCCAGCTCGCCGCGCGGAACCTCCTCCCCCTCATCATCGATGAGTTTCCACTGCGTCCCTGGAACCACCGGCCCACAGGAACCGACCTTTGTCTTGCCCAGCGGCGTCATCGTGACGATTGGTGCCGTCTCCGAAAGACCATAAGCCTCACAGATATCCAGACCAAACTTTGCCGTAAAATCCTGCTGGATCTTTAGCGGCAGCGTCGTCCCCGCACTGACCACGAGCCGCACCGACTTCATATCTTCCGGCGTACCAAGCTTCGTCAGCAGGCTGCAGATAGACGGCACGATATAAAGCTCCGTAATGCCTTCCTCACGAATCGTCTGGATGGTCGTCCGCGGCGTGAACGAATCGAGGATCACGATGGCTGCGCCGACACTCAGCGAATAGAACACCGCGCAGGTAAGGCCATAGCAATGATACATCGGCAGCACGCAAAGCGCCTTGTGCCCGGGCTTGCAGCCCATATAGGCAATCTGCTGCGTATTGAACACGATATTGCGGTGCGAAAGCACTGCGCCCTTGGGATTGCCCGTTGTCCCCGATGTATAGATAATCTGGCAGGGGTTGTCCTCACTGAAATACTCCGACAGCTCTGGCGCTTTCCCGATTCCCGCCTGCGGCTTGCCGATGGTGCGGATGTCAACCTGCACCACCTTGAGCTGGCAGCGCAGCTGTGCGAGCGCATCCACAAGGTTCAGCGGCTGATACGTCAAGAGCATCTGGATACCGGCATCTTTGATGATATAAGCGATCTCACGGCTGCTGAGCTGGAAATTCAGCGGCACGGCGATTGCCCCTAACGAAGTGATGCCCATATAGGCAAAGATGAACTCCGCACTGTTGCGCGTAAAGATGCCGACACGGTCACCCTGATGGACACCCGCAGCATGAAGACGGTCGCGGCTGGCTTTCACGGCAGCCTGGAGCTCACGGTACGTAAACCGGCGCTCATGATCGACAATGGCCAAATCATTTGGCGCCCCTTGATAAATCAAATCATGGATAAGCATGTTATCACTCTTTTCTTCTTAAACAAAAATTGGCACCAGGTACTAATTTAGTACCTGCTATCAATTTTATACCAGGTACTAATTTTTGTCAAAGGATATTCTGTTCAGCTGTCGAATAAAGTCTATATACCCTTGGAAATCTTCACCCATAAGAAAGGAGCTGCAACTATCCTATGGCTATCATCCACAGCGGCGACATCGTCTACGTCAAACGTACCGGCTACCGGCACTTCGGCATCTACACGGGAAATGAGCAGGTCATCCACTATCACAAGGAGCACAACCCGCTGCTCAGCGATGGCATCATTGCCGAGACTACGCTCGCTGAATTCAGGGGCAGCAGCGACACCATCTATGTGCTGAACGCTACGACCCCAGCAGGAACTGCACTATTCGACTGGCTGGTACATCGTCTGGCAGGCGGCGATGTCGAACTTTTCTCGCCACAGGAAACCGTCACGCGTGCCCGCAGCAAACTCGGCGAGCACGGCTATAGCCTGCTGCTCAACAACTGCGAGCATTTTGCCCTATGGTGCAAGACCGGTATCGCCCAGTCCGCCCAGTCCGACTACCTGCTCGAATGTTTGCAGATGCTCATGCCGCCCCTGCCCCAAAACAAAGAAGACTGACCAGTCAATTGACCGGTCAGCCTTCTTTGTTTTCCGTCCTGTATTATTCCTGCGGCATGGCCAGATAATCATGGCCTTCCTCACCAAATAGGCTCTCGCCCGAGAACAGCTTGATGGGCACAAGCGTAAGCAATCCGATAAAGAAATAGCCACATGACATCGGCATCAAAGCCAGGATACGGGTAGCTTCCCAAAAGCTTCTGCCCTGTTTTATTTCCTGCTTGAGCAGATAGCACAGCCATATCAGCACCAAAATCGAGGGAATAAATGGCGCTATCACAGCAGTCATCGTTCCCACCCCATGCGTAAGGATTGCCACACCGAAGAACATGTTGAATACAAACGTTAACGCATACGTCGCCACAATATAAGTGAGATACTTTTTATAATTGGTAAAAATCTTGAACCGATGACGATTCACAAATACAGCCGCGATTATCCAGACAACGGCTCCTGCGATGCCAACGAATTGACCAATCATGCATAAGATAAACATGTTAACGAGGCCACTAAGCAGGATGCGAAAGAAGAAATGCCACACTTTATTCCGATAATTGATATAAATCATCATAATGATAGCTGGAATCATAACCACTAACATAGCCAAGGATGGCAGTAATGAACTATCATGCGACATACCATTTGTTACAAGGCTCACTGTGCGCCACAAACATACAACCTGAATAGCCACTAACATCAAAATAAATTTGTTGCACCATGACTCATCTTCAGAAAAACTACTTTGACTTAAAGTACTCATTGAATAACCTCCTAGTTCTACCTCTTCAGTCAATTTCCATTTTTCATGATAAGTCGTGTAAATTAGATAATAGCCAGCTGGCAATTAAACTTCCATTAGGGTTGCATGTTCCCCTAACGAAAATTTAACTCATTGCTCATCAACGTGATTGCAGCATATTGAGCATCAACGCTGCCGTTTCAGCACTGGCAAGTTTTTCGGTTTCGTCTGTCCCAATCTTGCCCGATTTTTCCACCTGCGTACTCAGTATCGTCGGATTCTCTTCTGGATGTGCCGCATGGGTCTTGTTCTGCGACACGATGCGATTCCCCTCATAAACGGTCGTAAGCACCGAGCCATCCGACATGACTTGCGTGACAACGGTAGTATCCTCACCGCTGTTGTCATCCGTATCGCGAATGCCGCCGCCCGTCTCCAGCTGGCGGAGCATATGGGAAAACGTCGTTTTGGCCACCAGGGTCTTATCCCGCTTCGACGACTCTGTTTCTGCGGCACCTGGATTCCACAGCACCGCTTTTGTTGCTTGAATCTCCATACAATCCTCCTTTACTAACACGTTCTCCTATATATATCGGCGAAAAACAGATTTTAATAAGGACGCAATTCCTTCCGCAATACGATCATATCAATCAGCCTATGCCCGCACTCAATGATTGGATGGTCATAGTTGTCGATGAAGAAACCTTTTCGCACATGATGACGGATAAAGCCGCAGTGCTCATAAAACGGAATTGTCAACGGACTGTCACCAGTCCCCACCTGAAGCCAGTCATAGGACGCTCGATACCGATTTTCCACGTATTCAATGAGTTTTTTCCCATAGCCTCGCCCCTGCCACGCTGGGACAACGGCGATATTCATGATTTCCAGTATGCCATTTCCTGCATCCGTTACCACACACTCAGCCCGCACTTCGCCCTCATCCGCAAGGACATACATCGTACCTGCTGCCAAATACTTTTCAACCATACTCTGCTGCTCATCAGCTAGCAGGAGCAACGGCATATATTCCTGCTTTTCTTCTGTCACATATATTTCCATAGCAATTGTCCCTTTTACGTAATTACCAATCCAGCACCAGGCCGACCTGCATCTTTTGCAATCGGCTTCCGAGCTCTTCTTTTAACCACTTATAAGCCCGTTCTTCCGTACAATGGCCCGTGCAAACATACTCTATTCCCGTCGCTTTGATTTCCTGTGCCACCTTTTGCACTTCAGCTTTACTCTTCTTATAAAGATGAAAGCCGCCAATAAGCCCATAAATATACTGGCCCGGAAATGTCGTCTGGACTTCGCGGATGATATTTGCCACCCCGCCATGACAACACGAATGTAAACTTTCCCGTTGCCACATTATCCACCACTACCGTCAGACGTGTCGTCATTCCCATCATCAGCCAACCTCCCGCTAATATCTCTGCTTTGCTAATAAAAAATATATTTATATCAGTATACCATAAGCGTCAATATCGTTATATTTTTGTAAACATCATGACAAGGCCATTTGACCAAGCACTTTAACTGGTCAAAGTCCTCAAACATAAAACAGACGGCCTGACTGGTCAATACAATGACTTATCAGGCCGTCTGTTTTACCTTGTTGCGCTGTCATTCAGATACGCAAACGAATTATTTCTGTGGCATTACGAGATAATCATTTTCCTCCTCACCAAAAAGGCTTTCGCCCGAGAAGAATTTCACGGGCACAATGGTAAGCAAGCCGATGAGGAAATAGATAAAGGCCACGGGAATCAGCGCCACAATGCGCGTCGCCTCGAAGAACGTTCTCCCTTTCTGTATCTCCTGCATGAGCAAATGATAGAACCAGCCGAGCAGCGCCATGCTAATGGCAAACGAACCAAGCTGAATCAGCGGCCACATCTCCGGCTTATGGAAAAAGAGCCGCATCACGGCCAATCTGAGGCCAGCCGTCAGGATATACGTTGCCACGATATAGCGGATATAGTTTTTATACCGCAGAAATACCGCAAACCGCCGGCGATTGACAAAGACAGCGGCCACCACCCAAACGATTGCCGCGGCAACACCAATAGAATAAGCGGCCATCACCAATAAAATCACATTGCCCATGACACTTAACAGCAACCGGAATAAAAAGTGCCAGACCTTATTCTTATAATTGACATATATCGCCAGGATCAGGAACAAAATGACAGCTATTACTGTTACTATATTGAACAGCATAGCAGCATCACCATCCCCTTTCCCCGTCATAAACAGGAACGATTTCCCCATACTCAGGGTCTGGACAATTGCCAGCGCCAAAATCCATTTTTTGCACCAGCTTACATCAGATGAATTGGTGCGTTCACAAAAAGTACTCACAATAAGCCTCCTTTGATTTTGCAACGTGAAACAATCCGTATTATACCCTTTAATTCTTATAGTTTACTTAACGTTTCCCATTGACCGGTCAACCTTCCGTAAAAATACAACGAGCGGCCTGACAAGTCAAAATCTGACTTGTCAAACCGCCCATTAACCGAAACACCCAATATTTATGACGCAGGATCATCCAAGTATGACCACAGACACGTTCCACCAGATTCACAAACACAGCCTCCGACTATCGACAAATATTCCTTATCAAGTATAATACCTTTCGCGTGTCCTGTATATCCTTTATTTCCTGCTGCTTTTCTCTATTTCAGATATTTTTCTTCCAAGTTTGCCAAGGTCCCGTCCATCTTCAGTTCTGCCAGTACAAAGTTAATGTAGTTGAGCCATTCCTGGTCGCCTTTTTGCATCAGGATACCACAGGAGTGACGCGTAAAGGGCCTGTCCTTGAGCGGAGCGGCCAACCGCTTGTCCATGCGGACATAATGTGCAGCCTCTACGGTTTCCGTAATCATGATGTCCGCCTTGCCCTCGGCAATCTGCCGGGGAATATCCGCATTGTCATCATGAACGATAAGCTGGGCCTGCTTGAAGATGACCAGCCTCCACATTTGTCCCCACCAGCATCAATACTGCCAGCAATAGCAGGCATATCCGATTAACCAGCGCAACTTTTTTCAGCATAACTGTTCCACCTTCCCACCATTCAGCTTTCATTCAGCTCCGCCAAACCATTCTGCTGCAAGATTTCTTTTACTTTTGCATTGACTCCAGAAAAACCTAGAGGTCTGCCGCAGTTTTCCTGTATCTCAAGCAGCAAGCGGATTCCTGCCGATGATATATACTTCAGTTGGGTACAATCAATCCTTATCCCTTCAATGTTTCCGCCATGATTGGCTTTCTCCCACACCAGCAGCAGTTGCGGTGCTGAGATGGTATCAAGCCTACCACACAACGACAGGTGCAGGATTCCCTTTTCCAACGCATATTCCATCGCAAAGGGCTGCTCTTCCATGAACCTCGCCGTATCGTGTAATCCCTTTGTCTCGTCAAGGGTAATGATCCAATAATGACAATGCCTCATGGCCTCCTTAAAGCGCACAATCTGCTCTGGAGCAAGCTGCTTATAAACGCTTAATTCCGGCATATGTTCCCCAAGATTAATCTTCTTGGCCTTGAGGCCGTGCCTTGCTAAAAGTGCTTCAGCCCTTGCTTCCGAGGCAGGTATATCTGTCGGCTCGATGATGAAAGAATTACCTAAAGCCACCACGGCTGACTGCCCTTGAGCCGTGTCCCTTGTCGCCATGAGTTTCGCCAGCGATTCTTCGCCGAAAACGGCCTGGAAAGTGCCGCAAAACTGCAGCGCATATTCAAGGTCTGGCGTTATCCAGCAGCCGCCATATTCGCTTAGCAGGCATTGGATATTGGCGATGACGGTATCAGCCTCGTCATCACTGAAATACATCATCATGCCCTCGGTTGAGATACATAAAGGCCCGCTAACATCATGCAAGGCAGCTTTCAATGAGCTGTAATTGGTAGCGTCTACTCCATAGAAGGTCACATTTTCCGCTTGGCCAGCCAATTGACGGATAATCGGTTCTATTTCCTGTATGACGATTGGCAGATCCAGTCCAACAAATTTCCTGCCATGTTCCGTCATATAAATTGCCTTTGGCGTATAGCCGCAGGGCAAATCTACAGAGGTCATAATCCCAGACGCCTCAATCAAGCGGCACATCGTACGATACTTGGCCTCAACCACCAGCGCATTGCCCAGGATGGTTTCTTCATCCTTCATATTTTGCAGCAGTGCCTTATCGTCTAAAGCCAAGGCACAGGCAATCTCCTCAGCCCCTGGTATTTTCGCCCTTTCCATCAAGCACACAGCTGTCTTAGCGGTTAGATATACGGGATTGACTCGTGCCTGCATACTCTTTACTGACATTTAGGGACCTCCATTATTTCTACGCAAATACATTCCGGCAAATAGCATCGCCCATGGTTTCTTCCCAGATAAAGTTGTTGCTGAACTTACCGACGCTGCGGCTGTACCTCCTGCCTTCTTCCTACGCTCTACAAGAAGGGAATTCATTGCAACACGCCCCAATCAGCCGCCACAGACGGGGCGATATTTTTGAGGGAATCAATCAATACCACACAGTCAGGGCGTACCCTCTGCAGCACAAAGCGCATCTTGTCCTGTGGAATGGCTACGCAGCCGCCAGTGTATGGTTTCATCGGCGCCGTGCAGTGCAGGAAAATGGCCGAACCCTTGCCAAGCTCACCAGCCTCATTGTAGCTGATGTTCAAGCAGTAGACATAGTGAACCGTATAGTCAGCGATATGCTCGCTGGCTTCTTTATCAAGGCCTGGGAACTTGCGGATATCCACCATCTCGTTATATCTCATGCCGGGACGCATGTCGCCAGACCAATAGAGCAAGCACTCTTCTTGTTTTAATCATATTCCTTTCCTCCCCGCATCGCTCTGTTTATTTTCCACCCTGCAGACTGCTCTTGGTATCCTGCTCCGCACTGCGGATATCTTCCTTCATATCCTTAGCCAGATTGATATCATGGAACTTTTTGTCATCAGGCAGTATCATTGTGAACTTATCCGTCTTGTCCAGATAGATAGTCCCTTCTTTCAGCGTGAGTTCTAAGATATGACCGCCCTTTTTCTTATCGTCCGACAAGAAATGGAAATGCCAGCCCGGCGAGTTGAGTCCCCCCATATAGCTGGGGCAATACAGGCCCACCAAGGTGCCGTTGATGTTCTTCTCCGTAAACTCCGTCTGTTTCCCCTTCAAAGCCTCCACGAGCGTAGGATAGGGCTCCTTGCTGCCATATTCGCTCCGGAACAGCACCGAATCAAATTGCGCATGGAGTTTCACCATGTAGAAACTGTTGCCCCCCTGTTTCTGGACGGTATCGTTCAGGACCTTTTCAAAGGCTGCCTTATCCTTGATATCCTTGAGGCTAACGGCAATATCCTGGTCAAAAAAGGTCACGGTGGCATACGGGATAATCGTCTTGTCCGGGGCAACGATGACGCGCCCATCGCCCAGCGCCTGATAGACCTTGCCATCGAGCACGATCATCTCGCCATTTAATCCCTCGAACGTACCGATTCCCGTATCGCCCAGGGTACGCAGCTGCCCAGACGTGACTGTGCCGCAAAAATATCCTTGAGCCAGCGACTGCAAGAGCGCTACCTGCGCAATGCTTTCCCGATCAGCCGCGGCCGCATAGCCCGTGCTGCCAAGCAGCAGACCTGCCAGAACAGATGCCAAGATTTTCTTTGTCCGATACATAAAGAACGCTCCTCTCTATATTCAATGCTTATTTACTGACATAGCTGCGTTTCTCGGGGGGAATCTTATCCCAGGCAATCGCATTGGCCGCGATATGCTTTTTGAGCCCCCAGGCAGCAGCAATGCCCGCAGCTTCGCCGATGCTCATGCAGGTAGGCTGAATGCGCATCGAGGCTTGCAGGATGAAGCTGGCACTGATGCAGCGTCCCGCCACGATAAGGTTTTCTACCTCCTCCGTCACCAATGAGCCATAAGGGATCTCATAATAGCCGCCCTTGGGCAGCTTCTCCGAAACCTTTTCCCCATGGGCATCGATGAACCAGGCCGTACGGCAGACCGCGTCGGCAAAGCGGCTCTGGCTATGGTAATCATCCTCCACCAGATAATGCCTGCCGCGGATGCGCCAGGACTCCCTGGCTCCCAGCATGGCCGCCTCCCGGCTGATGAAGGCCTTCTCAAACCCGGGCAGATGGCGGATCAGGTAGCTGGCGATATTGTGCATCATGCGGCGGCCATAGGCTACAGCTTTGCTGTAGGAAACCGGATCACTGGCCGAAAACTTCACAGGAATCTCCGGGCAGTTCATGCTCATGACACCATTCTTGCCAATAATGGTATAGGCCTGCATGTACTCGGCCTCTTCCTGTGTGATTTCGCCGCTTGCCACACCTTTTGCCATCAGATCTTCGAGCTTATACCGCTGCTTGCGGTGCATGGCCTCGGCGATCTCAAAGTACGGCGGCTTAGACTTGCACCAGTCCTCTTGGAGCTCCACGGCCACATGCTGATAAAGCCTGCCGACATCGATGCCGCCCATCTCAAAACGGAAGGACAGCGGCTGGTTGTTCCCGGTCTTTTCGTAACCACGCTCATAAGGAACACCTGCCGAACGCGAAAGATAGGCATCGCCGGTGCTGTCGATAAAGGTCTTGGCCTGGATGGCTGCCAGGCCCGCAATGGTCTGGACGATGCAGGTCGTAAGTTTTTGGCCCTCTACCACCGTATCGACCACCACCGTCTGGAAGAGAACGTTCACGCCAGCTTCGCTGCACATCTCATCATAGATGAGGGTCAGCGTCTCCGGATTGTGCCAGGTCTGCTGGGTCACGCCATCAAAAGGCTCGATGCCATGCTGGCGCAGGCGCGCCTTGACCTCAGCCACATAAGGTGTGTCACTGTCTGGCGCATGGGTATCCATAAAGGGATAGACACAGCCAAGCACAGCCAGGCCCCCGAGGGCCACGCCACGCTCGATCAGCACGGTTTTGGCCCCGTTCCGCGCCGCCATAATGGCCGCTGCTGTTCCCGATGGGCCGCCGCCAGCCACGCAAACATCTACCGAAAACAGCACCGGGATTTCCTTGCCCCCATAGTTTATGGTGCCTGCCTTACTCCCTGCAGCGCTTACGGTATCTGTCCCGCCAATCGCGCCTTCTGCCAGGACCCCTATGGCGGCCATACCGGCCATTTTCATGAAATCACGGCGGGAAATCGGAATCGAAAAAGATTTTCCCATGGAAGTACCTCCATTCAAATTTGACTTGTCAATTGACCGCTCAATCTGCTCGCATATAGGTCTCTAAAAAGTCAAAGACATGCGTAAAATACTCTTTGGGTGCCGTATTCTTGGCGTCAGCATGGCCAGCACCTGGCACAATCCATTTTTCCTTGACCGGTGCCGCTGATGCAGCGTATAACTTTTCCATCATGCCAACAGGCACCAATTTATCCGCATCGCCATGGATAAACAGCATCGGCATTCCGGTATAGGGAACGCTTTTATAGGGTGCTGCCGCCGAAATTGCCGCGCCAGTCTTGAGCCGGCTGACTACATCGACACAATTCATCACAGGAAATTCCGGCAAGCCAAATAATTTCTTCAGCTGGACGGTAAACATATCATAGGCACTCGTATAGCCGCAGTCCTCGACAGCGGCCACTACCTGCGGCGGCTGTTTTGCCGTTGCCATCATCACCGTCGCCGCCCCCATGGAAATCCCATGCAAGGCAATCTTTGCTGACGCATCCCTGCGAAGGATTTCTTTTGCCCACAGGACGATATCATCGCTTTCTCTTACGCCCATCGTAAAGTATTTTCCTTCACTTCGCCCTGCTGCCCGCAAATCCGGCGTCAGGACATGATAGCCTTGCTTTAGGTATTCAGCGGCATAATCCCAGACAAATCTCTGATCCCGGCCATAGCCATGTACAAGGATTACCCATCTGCTGCCAGGCGCCGCTGGCGAAAAATGCGTAGCCACAAGTTTCAGTCCGTCGGCAGAAGTTATTGTCCAAGTTTCACTTTCCGCCTGTGGTTTAGCTGGAGCATCAAGCCCCGGCTCCACGATTGCTACTGCCGCCTCTGGTATTGCCGTAGGATCGTCCGGATTAGCACGATACAGGGCATAGTCGACAAAACCGCTGCCAATCAAATAGCCTGCCCCGCCCAGCAGCATCAATAGCAAAACACTAGCCACCAGCAATTTCTTCTCCATCGTATCCCCCAATCCAAAACCATCGCTTTTTTCACTTCTCCGGTTACGCCTGGCAAATCCTCTTTCCCGATGAACCGATGGAATCGGTGGACATACCAGCACACAAAGATGACAGCCGACACATTTTTTCGCATCGAGGATAGGGCGCCGCTATCCATCCTGCCTGGATGGCCTGATGACCGCCATCCAGGCAGGAAATCTCGCAGCGTTCGCAGCCAATACATGTCTTGCGGTTAAACTTCGGATATTTCCCCTTTTCGCCCAGAAACATCCCATCACCTTCTTTTATAAGGCACAAGGGGCTGAATCAACTCAGCCCCTCGCCTGCTCTCCCAATGCCATCATTTGGCCTGCGATGCCATTTCCTTCATCAGCCAGTCATGGATTACCTTGTTATCGATCTTGCCATCGGCCGTATTCTCATCGTTATAGAATGCTTTGAAATAGCTCGGCAGTTCTTCATTGATGAGCTGGATAGCCCAGGCACCTTTATTTTCGCCGATGCCATAGATAGCATCCTTATTGACGCCGTAGTTCTGGCGGACATCCTTTAAGATTCCCCGCAGGACATTCATGCCTTCCGTGCTCGTCAGATGACCGATGCGCGCATCAGAAGCCTGCGTAGTCTGGATAGTCAGCACGATCGCATACTGCTGTTTTTTCTCCAGCTCGTCCACCCAGGCGCTGACACCATCCGGCTGTTTCAGCAGGGCTCTGCCATCGGTCTCCCCGGCCACATCATTGATGACGACAATCAGCGGGTAAGACTTGCTCGAGTCATACCAACGCGGCAGGCAAAGCTGATACTCAAGCTGTGAGCCCATATCCTTCGAACTCACAAAACGCTCCGAGGCTGGCAGCTTATCCTCAGCCGAATCCTGTCCTGGTCCCACTGGCACGCCAGTACGGGTCTCCATGGCTCCCTGCGTAGCCGGGCGGAACTCTGCCTGAGCCGTCATCGCACCAATGCCAAGGCTTACGCCAAACGCAGCAACAGCAACAGCCGTCACGATTTTCTTCTTTTGCATGATAGTCTCCTCCTTAACCTTTCCTTTATGTTTATTTACTTACATAACTACGCATACTTTCTGGAATCTCTTCCCATTTGATTTCGTTTATGGCAACATTCTGGGAAAGCCCCCAGGCAGCAGCAATGCCGGCTGCCTCCCCCATGCTCATACAGGTCGGCTGTATGCGGAAGGACGCCTGCGCGGCGAAACTGCCGCTGGCACAGCGCCCCACCACCAGCAGGTTGGACATCTCGTTGGTTACCAAAGCACGATAGGGAATCTCGTAATAATCGCCTTTTTTCAATTTCTTGAAAAGATCAAGTTTCACATCGTGGATGTCAATCGGATAGGCCGTGCGGCAGACTGCATCCGCAAAATGATGGGCCTTCAGGTAGTCCTCGGCCTCCATATAGTATTTCCCGCGAATCCGCCAGGACTCCCTCACGCCCACCATGCTTGCCTCGCGGCAGATATAGGCATGCTCAAAGCCCTTGATATTCTTGATGAAGAAAGCCGCCAGACGGCGCATCATCTTCCGGCCGAAGGATACCGCCTTGCTGTAAGAAACCGCATCGGTGGAACTGAATTCCAGTGCTGGCATCTCCGGGCAGTTCATGGACATTACGTCAGGCTTGCCCGGAATTGAGAAGGCCTGAATATACACGACATCATCCTTTGTCAGCTCGCCCCGCGACACACCGCCTTGGAAGAATTTCGCCGTGGTTTTCATCTTATCGAATTCCACGAAGGGCGTCCTTCCGTCTTTCAAGGCATCTATTATGAGTCTGTCAGACAATGGAGTTTTCCAGCCGTCCTTTAACTCATCGCGAAAGAAATGATAGACTTTCGCCATATCAATACCGCCCATTTCAAAGCGCAGGCTCATGGGCTGGTTGCGTCCGGTCTTTTCCGAGCCCTTTTCGACGGGAATGCCCACAAACCGGGAAAGCAAGGCATCGCCTGTGCCATCGATGAACACCTTGGCCTCTACCTTTCCCAGCCCTGCTACCGTCTGGACAATGCAAGCGGTGATTCTCCCCCCATCGGTCTGCGCCCCCACTAAGGCTGCATTGTAAAGGATATCCACTCCCTGCTCCGCGCACATTTCCTCGTAGACAAGAGAAAGATACTCCGGCACATATCGCGCTCTGCCGCCACCGTAAAAGGTATCGCTGTCTGTGACATCTTGAAAGGGTGATACTCCCTGTTTTTCCATGCGATTGTTCAGATCCGTGATATAAGGCGTGTCACTGCCCTCGGCGAAAGTTGGCATGCAGGGAAAAACGCATCCTTGCGTCGCCAGACCACCAAGGGAAATACCACGTTCGATAAGGACAACTTTCGCGCCTTTGCGTGCAGCGCTGACAGCCGCTGCCGTTCCCGCGGCACCGCCGCCAACCACGCAGACATCAGCACTCAGAAGCGTCGGCAGCCCTTTGCCACTTGCTCCGATTGGTGCAGCTGCGGCTTTGCTGCTATGGACAGCCGCTCCTGTCAGCACACCTACGGTCCCCATCCCGACCAGTTTCATGAACGCACGGCGGGAAATCGGAATCGAAAACGATTTTTCCATATGCTCCTCCTAAAACTTACTATCCTCATCTCTTTTCTTCATATGCCGATCGTGTTTATTTGCTTACATAACTGCGCATACTTTCTGGAATCTCTTCCCATTGGATTTCGTTTATAGCTACGTTCTGGGAAAGCCCCCAAGCGGCAGCAATGCCGGCTGCCTCGCCCATACTCATACAGGTCGGCTGTATGCGGAAGGACGCCTGCGCGGCAAAACTGCCGCTGGCACAGCGCCCCACAACCAGCAGATTGGACATCTCGTTCGTTACCAAGGCACGATAGGGAATCTCATAATACTCTCCTTTTTTCAGTTTTTCAAAGAGATCAAGTTTCACATCGTGGATGTCAATCGGATAGGCCGTGCGGCAGACAGCATCGGCAAAATGATGAGCCTTCAAGTAATCTTCCGCGTCCATATAGTATTTGCCACGAACCCGCCAGGACTCGCGCACGCCCACCATGCTTGCCTCGCGGCAGATATAGGCGTGCTCAAAGCCAGGAATATTCTTGCTGAAGAATCCAGCTAAGCGGCGCATCATCTTCCGGCCGAAGGATACCGCCTTGCTGTAAGAAACGGCATCAGTAGCACTGAAGTTCAGTGGCGGCATCTCCGGACAGTTCATCGACATTACAGTGGGCTTGCCAGGAATCGCAAAGGCCTGGATATACAGGATATCATCCTGGGTCAGTTCCCCGCGAGCAACACCCCCCTGGAAGAATTTCTCATTCTTTTTCCACTTGGCAAACTCAAAGAATGGCGGTTTCTTCTCTTTCAGAGCGTTCTCCACGATATCAACGAACAGGCCTCGTGTATAATCATCTTTCAATTCCTTTTGAAAGAACTGGAAGACCTTGCCGACATCAACGCCGCCCATCTCAAAACGCAGGCTCATCGGCTGGTTATGTCCCGTCTTTTCTGAGCCCTTTTCTACAGGAACGCCGGCAAACCGGGAAAGCAAGGCATCGCCCGTGCCATCGATGAACACCTTGGCCTCTACCTTAGCCAGGCCTTCTAGCGTCTGGACGATGCAGGCAGTGATCTTGCCGCCATCACTCACAGCTCCCGCTAAGGCAGCATTGTAAAGGATCTCAACGCCAGCCTCTTCGCACATCTCATCGTAGACATACGAAAGATATTCTGGCACAAATTGTGACCTGCCACCACCATAATAGGTATCGGTATCTATCCCCAGGGATGGCGATGTCCCCTGCTTTTCCATGCGTTTGTTCAGATCCGTGATATAAGGCGTGTCACTACCATCGACAAAGGTTGGCATACAGGGAAATACACATCCCTGGGTCGCCAGACCGCCAAGGGAAATCCCCCGTTCAATCAGGACAACCTTCGCGCCCTTGCGTGCGGCACTGACAGCAGCAGCCGTCCCCGCCGAGCCGCCGCCAACCACACAGACATCAGCAATCAGAATCGTCGGCAGACCTTCGCCACTTGCCCCCAGCGGTGCAGCTGCGGCTTCGCCGCCAGGAGCAGCCGCTCCAGCCAGCATCCCTACAGTCCCCATGCCGACCAGTTTCATGAATGTGCGGCGGGAAATCGGAATCGAAAAGGATTTTTCCATAATACGCCTCCCCCATAATAATATTTGAAAAAAGAAAATAATCTGACATTACATCTCTATACTTCTTTCTTTTTGCTACAATTCCTGCTAAAAGGCAAAAAAATTGACCGGTCAAACTTGACCGGTCAAACTCTCCTTGCCGCTATTATTTATGCAGATATTTCTGTTGCCGCATTGTTCGCCGTATATTCCGCCTGAAGTTTATCCAGGCCAGACATGATTGCATCATAAGTATCTGTCACCTTTCCCTTGGGCAGATTGCTACGCAGGCTGCCACCGTTGATAAAGGCGATATCTGCGCCAGCAGCATGGCGTATCGCATCGGCGGCCAGATTGCCAAGCTCAGATTCCTGCTTGCGCACGATGTCCCGTTCACTCGTCAGTTCCCGCGGGCTTTCCGCTACGACTTCTTGCATCTCTTTATCCACCCGCGTCTTGATTTCGCTCAGGGTCTGCGCCACGCCATCGCTAGGCTTAGCTGCCAGTTTCTCTACCCCTTGCCGATCCAGCAGCATGCCCTGCACCTTGCGTACTTTATGATCCTTGACCACAAGCTCCACCTTGCCTAAATCATGCCCATAATATCCCGTCTGGCAAATCAAGGTCTTGCCTACTTTCAGCCCTTGGGGCAGCGTCGTATGGCTGTGGCCATCGATGATCACATCAAAGCCCGGCACCTCCTTGGCAATGCGCTCGGAGGTGATTGGCAAAGGTAACGGCCGCTACGTTGTCGGGATTCGTCTTATAAGCCGTTTCCGGTGTCGTCAACCCCACGACGGCCACCTTGACACCATGGACGTAAAAGACTTATAGGGCGCAAAGATACAGGTTTGACTGCCCTTATCGTACAGGTTGGCACTGATTTAGCTTTCCTTAGTATTCCGCACGTTTCCTTATTTTCCTGCTAACTTGAATCTCATAAACCGTCTACAGCCTTTCCTTTTATTTTACGCTTGGCAAAATTTGAACAATGACGTTATAATAACAGACAGCAGAACATGACAACCGAGGGGATAACCTATGACGAAAAAACAAACGCCCCTTGACCGCTTGCGGGACAAGGGCTATAAAATAACACCACAGCGCCGCGCCGTCCTGCAGGCCTTTTCCGCCTGCCCGCCGTTCCCGACCGCCCAACAGATCCGTGAAGAAGTCCGCAAGCAGCAGCCCGACGTATCGCTCGATACGATCTACCGCAACCTTTCCTTGCTGACAGAGCTCGACATCGTCCACGAGATCTTCCGCAGCTCCGGCAATGTCTATGAGCTTGCCGATGCGGCCCATCATCACCATCATCTAGTCTGCACCGAATGCGGTCATACCGAATGCATCGATGTCTGCCCGATGACCGATGCCTATGCGCAGGAGGCTGCGAAAAAAGGCTTTGCGATCACGGGCCATATCTTCGAGTTCTACGGGCTCTGCCAAAAGTGCCAGCAGAAAAAACATAAAGATTGACAAGTCAAGGGCAAGCGTTGACAAGTCAATGACAAGAGCAATGATAAAAATTATCAAACTGCTCTTGTCATTTTTATTTTGCATGCTATAATCGTAAATAGTAATATTACTATTTACTTATTTTCTTTTCTAGGAGGTCATCACTTTGAAATGCAAAACTTCGTTTTTCTGCCTGCTCGCCGCCTTCTGCCTGATGCTCACCGGCTGTGGCGCGGGCAGCACGAGCTCTTCACCGGACGCCGCCAAAGACGGCAGCTTCCGCATTGTCACTACCTTTTATCCCATGTACATCGACGCCATCAACATCACCAAGGGCATTGACGGCGTCACGGTCACCAATATGACCAAGCCGCAGACCGGCTGCCTGCATGACTATCAGCTGACCACCGAGGATATGAAGACCCTGGAGAAGGCCGATGCCCTCATCGCCAACGGTGCTGGCATGGAAAACTTCCTCGGCAAGGTCATCAAGGAACAGAAGGACCTCAAGGTGATTGACGCGTCAAAAGGCATCGAATTGCTGAAAGATGGCGATGAGGAGAACCCGCACGTCTGGCTCAGCATCACGTCGAGCATCGAACAGGTCAAGAACATCACCGCCCAGCTGAAGGAAGCTGACCCGAAGCACGCTGATGCCTATCAGGCCAATGCCGATGCCTATATCCAGAAGCTCGAGGCCCTCAAAAAGGAAATGCACGAAACCCTCGACAACGTCCCCCATAAGGACATCGTGACCTTCCATGAGGCCTTCCCGTATTTTGCCAAGGAATTCGGCCTGCACATCCTGACGGTCATCGAACGTGAGCCGGGCACGGAACCTACCCCCTCCGAGCTGCAGGCCATCATCGAACAGGTCAAGCCCCTCACAGCCAAAGTCCTGTTCACCGAGCCGCAGTATTCCCCTGCCGCTGCTCAGACCATCGCCCGCGAAACCGGAGCCAAGATCTATACCCTTGACCCGGTAGTGACTGGCGAGGCCAACGAAGCTGCCATGGACGCCTACCTGACGACCATGCGCAAGAATATGGAAACGCTCAAAGAAGCTCTGCAATAACCAAATAAAAAGGTGTGGACAAGATGCCCTCGCATCTGTCCACACCTTTTTCATTTCTGGCTGCTCACCAGCAGCGACAAGGTCAAATGGTTGGCCTCTCTGCCGAACAGCACCGCCCGCTCATAACGTATCCTTTTCCATGTCATGCACCTTCTTCCAAGGCATCCACAGACGGGCAGATGGAGAGGAACATATCCATCCGGGATATTTCCAGCACCTCCCGCACGATACCCTGCGGGGAGCACAGGCAGAAGGGCTGCGACGCATTCTCTGCCTGCTTGGCCAGCAGCAGCAATACCCGGATTCCCGCACTGGAAATATAAGCAAGCTCTGACAAGTCAATCGCCAGCCGGTCTGTCTGCAGCAGCAGCTTCTCACCTTCCGCCTGTACCTGCGCCGCTGTCGCGCGGTCCAGCCTTCCTGCCAGCTGCCAGATATGCCAGCTGCCTTTTTCTGCCTGGGCAAAGGTCATTGCCAGATCAGTCATCCTGTCGTCCTCCCTCGTCCTCTGCCGGTCCATGATACACAAAGCCCAGCATGGTTATATCGTCTGATTGCTCTGCCGCGCCGGCATGTCCCTTGACGGCAGCCTGCACGCTGTTCAGCATCCCGGCTGCGTCAAAGCCAGGCTCCATGGCTGCCAAGGTCTGCCGCAGCCGCGCCTCGCCGAACTGCTCATGCTGCTCATCCATCGCCTCAGTCACGCCATCGGTGTAAAGCAGGACGGCTGTGCCGCGTGCCAAGGTAAGCTGCTGAGTTGTGAACGCCAGCCCGCTGCGCACGCCCAGGATGGGGTCCTTGGCCATGGGCAGATACTCCCAGTCCTGCCCCCTTCCCCTGATTGGCGCATTATGTCCCGCATTCACATAGGTGAACCGGCCCGTAGGCAGATGCAGCACACCGATGAAGGTGGTCACAAACATCAGCTCACGATTGCTTGCCGCCAGCGCATCGTTAGTTGCCGCCACGATATCGGCCAGCCGGGCCGCTGATTTTTTCATCAGGGCCTGATCCTTCAGCAGGGTCTTGGCAATCACCATGAACAAGGACGCCGGAACGCCTTTATCCGAAACATCGGCAATCGTCACCACGAGATTGTCCTCGTCCATGAAGTAGAAATCGTAGAAATCGCCGCCGACGACCTTGGCCGGATGCATCATCGCGGTAAGGTCTACCTGCCCCTTATAGCGCTCCGCTTTGATAGCCTCTGGCAGCATGCCGGCCTGGATGCTCGCAGCTACTTCCAGCTCCGTCTTCGCGCGCTCTGCCTTGGCCGTAGCCTGCTCCAGCTCCTTCATATGCCGCTGGAGCTCATCGGTCATGGCATTGAAGCAGATGGCCAAATGGCCGATCTCATTGCTCTCATTCATGTCCAATTTTTTGTTCAGGTTGCCGGCGGTGATCTCCTTCACCCCTGCTGCCAGCTGACGGATGGGCTTTGTCACCCGGGCAGCCATAACGCCGCTGCTGTAAAACGCGAGGAGCAGCAGTGGAATCAGCAGCAGTGCCTCCTTGCCTGCCGTCGCCAGGAAGATCTGCTGCACATCCTCTTCAAAGCCTTCCATCTTCGCCTGCACGTCGCCGCTGGCCTGCTGCGCTGGCGCCATGACTACATCGGTACCGATCAGCATGCCGAAGCTCCAATGCAGCTTGTTCATCGGCGCATAGGCCAGATAGTATTCCTTGCCCTCTACGGTCACGCGCATGACATCGCTTTCACCAGCCACCATGTGTCCGGCCGCCTCGGCCAGCGTTTTCTCCCCGGACTGCCGGATATCGAGATATTCCGGCACAGCCGCCAGTATCCCCTCCTGCTCAGAGGAAAAGGCGATGTTGCCCTTATCGTCCAACGCAAAGCAGATGCCCTTGATGCCAGCAGCCACATCCATCACCTGCTTATGAATATCCTCCACACTGCCGCCGATGCTTACGACACCGGCAAAGCCATCGGCATCATAGTACGGCATCGCACAGGAGACCTCCAGATAGCCATCCTCGCCCAGATAAACCTCGGTGAAGCTCAGTGCATCTTCCCGCTGTGCCTGCTTATACCACGGCCGCTCCCGCGGGTCATAGTTTGCCAGGAAATCGGCCTTCTTCGCCGCCGAGGGGAATATCGATTTTTTCCCCACCGCGCCAGGGATGATGTCGACGCAGATCATGTAGCCATGCTTGGAAGCCGCCAGCAAAGACGTGCGGTAATTCTTATAGGTCAGGCTCAGCGGCTCCAGCGCATCGACGATATTCCCCGCCAGCCCGATCTCCTGCGCTATAGGCGCTGGCATCCCTTGCCGCTTGAGCGCAGGACTGTAATGGATATACGATATCCCCGAAACGATATCCTCGGGATTGTCCGACGACGGCAGCTGACGCGGCCGGTAATACTCCGGATGCTTCAGGATGCGCGTCATGGTCTGGGCGAGGATGGTCACATCCTCACCATTGATCTCGAGCTCCCGGTCAATATAGCTGGCTTGCGCCTCGGCGAACTGCCGCAGCCAGTCCTTGGCATTTTCCTCGGCCGACTCCCCCACCGAGTCGGATACCAGGCGGCTGACGCTCCTGCCATGATTTTCCAGTGCGGTGCGCGTGCTTTCCAGCGCATACAAAGACAAGGCGCTGACGCTCAAAAATATCAGCAGGCCACATGCCAACACCAGCACAAGCACCTGATTCCTGATACTTTTCTGCCTCGCCGCCTTGATCTGACGAATCCATGCTTTGATCTTTTCCATCGCTGTCTCCCTCTCAAGCAGGCCCCACGCCTGCCTGATCTTATAGCTATTCATTCTATGGATTCGCCGCACCACCAGCCAGTTCCTTCCTCGCAGGCGATAAAAAAGCTCACGCCGCCAAGGCCCCAGATAGGCAAAAATGACCGGTCAGATTGGCGCGTCAAGCGGTGCCAGTCTGACCGGTCATTTTTGCCTGTATTCACTTGATGAATCTTACCTCTCGGCAGATTTCTTCGTATACCTTTTCCTTGCGCTCGTTGAAAATGACTTTGTTTTCCTCGAACAAGTTGCGCCCATGGGTGTCGATAGAGACAATTAGCGGGCCGAACTCCTTGACCTTGCTCGTCCACAGCGTCTCGGGCATGCCCAGATCCATCCAGTTGGCCTGGATGATCTTCTCGACGCAATCGGCTGCCACCACCGCGCAGCCAGCGGGGAATACGCAATGCAGCGCCTTATGCTCGCGGCAGCCGCGCATCGTGCCATCTCCCATGCCGCCCTTGCCGATGATCAGCCGGACACCGGTTTCCCGGATGAACGCTTCCTCAAATTTCTCCATGCGCATCGAGGTCGTCGGGCCGACCGTGACCATCTCGTAGTCATCTTCACCATGCTTGCGGATGATCGGGCCTGCGTGCAGGATCGCACCATTGCGCACGTCGACAGGCAGCGGGCGCTTTTCCTCGATGACGCGGCGATGGGCCACATCACGGCAGGTCGTGAGTTCACCAGTCAGATAGATGACATCCCCCACATGGATATCTTCCAAATCCTCGGCACTGATGGGTGTCGTAAGTATCTTCTTTGCCATTAGAAATCCACCTCCGCATGCGAATCGATCGTGTAGTTGAGCTCCCGGTCAAAAACGATATGCCCGCGGCGATGCGACCAGCAGCCGACGTTGACCGCCACGCCAATGACCGACGGATGACGGGCGCTGTTCTCGATGTTGACGCCCATGACGGAATTCTTGCCGCGCAGCCCCTGCGGGCCCAGGCCCAGCTTGTTGATGCCATCCTCCAAAAGCTTTTCCATCTTGGCGGCCTTGGGATTCGGGTTATGCGAGCCCAGCGGCCGCATGAGGGCCCATTTGGACTGCAGGGCCGCCACTTCCACTGAGGTGCCGATGCCAACGCCGACCAGAAGCGGCGGGCAGGCATTGAGGCCATAGCTCGTCATGACGTCGAGGACAAACTTCGTGACGCCCTCATAGCCTTCACCCGGCATCAGGACCTTGGCCTGTCCTGGCAAAGAACAGCCGCCCCCGGCCATATACGTATAGATCTCGCAGTCATCGCGCCCCGGCACGATATCCCAGAACAGCGAAGGGATGCCGAGGGCGACATTCTTGCCCGTATTGTACTCATCAAAGGTCTCCACGGCGTTATGCCGGAGCGGCGCAGCCTTCGTCGCCTGGATCACAGCCTCCCGCAGCAGCACCGGCAGCTCGCCCATATAGGGAAAGCCAGCGCCGCATTTGATGAAGAACTGGATGGCTCCTGTATCCTGGCAGCTCGGACGGTTGAGCTTCTGCGCCAGCTCCTGATTCTCCCGCATCGTCTGATAGATCGCCTTGGCCAGCGGCTCTTCCTCCTGTGCAGCCAGCTCTGCCAGCTTCGCGCGCACATCATCGGGCAGGCACTTGCCGGAAAAGGCCAAAAACTTCGCGATGGTATCCGTCATCCGGGCTACCGCCTGTTCTTTCGTCATACTATCCTTCCTCTCCGCACACAATAACACAATCCTTGGAATTGCTTTCGTTGCTCTTATTATAATTTCGCTTTCCATATAAGTCGAATACCAATATAATTATAGTAAGCATAAGTCTGCACTTATAACCGAGGAGGTTTTTCCCATGGAGTTCCGCCAATTCCGCTACATCCTGACCGTCGCACAGGAAGGCTCGATTTCCCGCGCCGCCCAGAAGCTCTATATTTCCCAGCCATCCCTCTCCCAATCGATTGCCGGCATCGAGAAGAAGCTCGGTGCCCCCCTTTTTGACCGCAGCCTCACGCCGTTGCGGCCCACGCCCTTGGGTGAGCTGTACCTTGACACGGCCCGCCGCATCCTGACACTTGACGAAGAGTTCCAGCAGCGTGCCGATGATATGCTGCAACGGTCTGCGGGTCACATCATCATCGGCAGTTCCCCCTTCCGCAGCACCTACCTGCTGTCGCGGTTCCTGCCCGCTTTCCAGCGGCAGTATCCCTCGATCACTGTCGAGCTGCTCGAAAACACCACGCACCAGCTCGAGGAACTGGCCCTCGCAGGGCAGACCGATGTCATCCTGTCGCTGCAGCCCATCGACACCAGCCATTTCATGACGGAAAACCTCTTTGCCGAGGACCTGCTGCTGGCCCTGCCGCCCATGCATCCATTGTCCCAGCATTACAGCCTGCCGCATACACCAGCACAGCCTTTGCCCCAGCTGCCTCTTGCAGCGCTCAAGGATACGCCGTTCATCACCATGCACCCCGAGCAGAAACTGCACAGCCAGCTCTATGCCCTCTGCCACGAAGCAGGCTTCACGCCCCAGAGCCTGTTGGAAACCCGCAGTCTCGAAACCGCACTGTCCCTCAGCGGAGCAGGCCTCGGCGCCGCCCTGCTGCCCGCACCGCTGATAGAGGGCTTCCGCCCCCAGGAGCCCCCCTGCTACGCCGCCATCGACACCCATCCCCAGCGGCAGGTCGTCATTGCCTGGCGCAGGAACCGCTACCTTTCCCATGCTGCCCGCACCTTCGTGGGCAAACTAAAAGCCTATTGCCAGCAGCAATAGGCTTTGTCCACGGATCCATCTCCTAAGATGATGCTACGAGCCAGCCATCCCGTCCCCGTTCCTTCACTTGGTAGAGGGCCTGGTCGGCCGTGTGCAGCAGCGATTGGTAATCCCTGCCATGCAATGGCGCCAGCGCGATGCCGATGCTGGCACTCAGGCGCGTGCACTTCTCCCTATCGGTCTCAAGATTGTGCGCCGCTTCATTGATGCGTTTGGCCACCGTCGTGACCATCGCCGCCGGCAGATCGTTCAAGACGAGGATGAACTCATCCCCGCCAAAGCGGCCCACAGCATCCCGCGAGCGGACCACATGGATAAGGCTCAGCGCAAACTGGCGCAGGATCATATCACCGCGCTGATGTCCCAGCGTATCATTGGCTTCCTTGAAATGATCCAGGTCGATGATCAGCAGGGCATGACAGCAGCCCTCAGACAGAGACGACGCCAGCACCTCTGCCCCCGCCTCCTCGATGCCCCGCTTGTTGAGGACACCCGTGAGCGCATCTTTCTGCGCCATTTCCTTGTAGAGCCTCTTGCTCTTATTGGCCGCCATGAGTTCCTTGACCGTCGCCATAAGCATGAGATTCTTCTCCTGCAGCAGATCCTTGGCCTTGCGCATCGATACCTCATGCCGGTTTATCACGGCAATCACGACCAGCAGCAGTGCGACCAGGCCGCCCATCAGCCCCGTCTGCAGCGGATAGAACGCCAACAGATGCTGCAGCGAGAAAACCGGTTTCGTGGCAATGATATGTTTCTGCGTGATGCTGGTCCGGGTCTCAGGATTGATCTGCGTGATCGCTTTGTTGAGGATGGTCTGCAGCATCCGCGGCTGGCGCGGCGAAAGCGCCAGACTCATGGGGATATTGATGGACGTATCGGGGATTATCGCCAAATGCGGGTAGAAGCTCAAGGGGCGATCGATCTCCAAGATCGAGTTGCGCACCAAGGCCAGTGCATCGCTATGGTTGTCCACCTGTTGCAGCGTATCGATCACATCGGCACGGGAGTTCTTTATCTGCCAGTGCGGGAATTTCTGCTCCAGAAAGGCCATGAATGAGGCATCGGCATAGGGAAGCAGCAGCGTTATGTTCTCATCGCGGTCAGGGGGCGCAGACATCTTGCCCACCAAGGTATACGGGATCTCCAGCACGGGATTGGTATAGAGGAATGGCTGGTGGACAGCTGACCCCGCAAAGATATCCAGCATGACATCCGCCTTGCCGGTCTTCAGCATATTCAGGGCGTCGTCATAGGTCAGCACATGGATGTATTCGAATTTCACCCCGGAGTTTTCCGCAATCGCCGCGATCAGGTCCGGATAGATACCGCTGGCCTTATCCCGGTTGTCATCATATTCGATATAGGGACGGACGCCGCCATAGACCACCAGCCGCAGCGGTGGCAGGCTGTTGATGAACTGCCTCTCGGCCGGCGTGTAATGCACGAGCTGGAAGTCCAGATTCTCCGCCAGCTTTTGCGACAGCTGCGATGCAAAGTGCGGATTCTCTGTATCGAGCCGCTGCAGAGCCTGCTCCATTTCCCTGAGCTTTGGCTGCTGCCCAGCCGTCGTCACGATCTTCATGGGCCCCCGAGCAAAGGCAAGGAAGAATTTCTCCTGTCCATAGCTCTGGGCAGCCGTATCCACCACCATATCCACGTCGCCTGCGGCCAACGCCGCCACCAGCGACGCATGGTCTGCATAGGTCTGCACGGCAAGCTGCACGCGGTACTCCTGCTGGAACTGCTGCAGGCGGGCTTCCAAGCTGTGCGCAGCCAGCACGCCTACCCGGGCATTTTCCAAGCTGCTCAGGTCGCCGGCCCCAAATCGGTCTTCTTCGGGGCGCGTATAGAGCCCCACGATATCGTAACCAAAATCCCTGTCACTATAAATGAGCCCGTCGTGCTTGGCCAGAAAGCCCGGATATTCCAATGACAGCATCATATCCACATCGCCAGCCAGCAGCGGGGAAAAGATATTGCTGCCGGATAGATCCACCAGCTCATATTGACTGTCGTTATGCTTGGACAATTCATCCAGATAACCGATGTAATACTGCCACAGGACACGGGCATTGGCGACGCTCCTGTCTGGCGGCACAACCCCCAGCCGGATGGTCGCCCCCGCAGGGCTCTCCGCCAGGACTGCAGCTGGCAGGCCCACCAGCACAGATAGACAGATAAACAAGGACAGCAGTGCTTTCATACGGCAATTCTCCTCTGGTTCGGAATAAAGTCTCATATATTTTTTATTCCCGGCCCGTGAAACAAACTCCTTCTTGCTAGCCCTTGCCGGATTTCTTGCCCGGCGGCTTCCGTGCGCATTTGACCACATAGGCCCCCAGGAACATCATCCCCGCGATCTCCGCCATGGACTTGCCCAGCCGCTCCCAGCTGAACGGCCGTGGCTTGTGCGGCCGCCGCTGGGCCGCATCAGCTGCCGGACGGGCTGCCACCGTAAACGGTGCCGCAATCCACTTGGCAAAGCCCGAATCCACGAAGCCATAGCCGCCAAGGCACAGTGCCCCGATAAGCAGCATGGTCGTCAGTGCCTTGGGCACCAGCCGGCACAGACGGAACGACCGCAGGAAATTCACCCGCAGGTACTGCCAATGGAACCCGATATGCGCCGCCACCAGCAGCAGGGAAATGCCTCCCAGGCACTTATGATACGGCTTGAGAGCATGCAGCTCGATGCCAAAGGGCTTGGCGGTCAGGATGCCCGTGACCAGCAGCACCGCAAAGACGAACATCAGCGCAAAGCTCAGCCAGTCGGACTCCTTCTTCCGCTTGCTCGCGAACCGCCGCAGCCAGATGCGGTTCAGCCAGACATGACCGGCAATCACGCCGCAGGCCAGCATCCCCGCCCAGACATGATAGTCCGCCGAGATGGCATGCCGCTTGAATATCGTGGCCAGCAGGACAAAAAGGACAATATCCACCACAAAACGCACATCACGAACCATAAAAATCCCCCCTTCAGCCCTGCCCTTGCACAGGAAAAGCAGCCATCATGATTTTTATCCTAATATTCGCTGACGGCACAGCCAATTCCTGCCTGCGGCCCGCGGTTGCCCCGCCTGGAGATAAAGGGTATAATGAAGGCGCTATCACACAAGACAGCAACAAAGGAGGGAACCCATATGCACACCACAAAAAAAATACCGGCCGTCCTGACGATTGCCGGCAGCGATTGCAGCGGCGGTGCAGGCATACAAGCCGATATCAAGACCATGACCATGCATGGCGTCTATGCCATGAGCGCCATCACGGCGCTGACAGCCCAAAATACGCAGCAGGTGACTGGCATCCTGCCCACGACTGGCTCCGGGGCAGGCATATCGACAATCCCAACACGCATGGCACCGGCTGCACGCTCTCCAGTGCCATTGCCGCCAACCTTGCCAAGGGACTTCCCCTCCCTGCCGCCGTCACCGAGGCCAAGAAATACCTAACGGAAGCCCTGCTGGTGATGCTCGACCTCGGCGAAGGCTCCGGCCCCTAAAACCAATATATTTTTCCAAAGAAAGGATGTCATCCCCATGGAAAAGAAACTCTTGCCTGTCCTCAGCCTCTGCCTGCTGCTCCTTTTGCCAGCTGCCAGCCAGGCGTCCGGCAAAGCCGATTATCCGCTCAAGCAGGTGCTAATTCTCAGCCGCCACAATATCCGCGCCCCCTTGGCCGGACGTGATTCCACCCTCGCCAAGCTCACCCCCCATGCCTGGTTCGCCTGGCAGTGCGCCCCCGGCGAGCTCTCGCCCCGCGGCGCCGAGCTGGAACTGCTGATGGGCCAGTATTTCCGCCAATGGCTGGAAGAAGAAAAACTGCTGGAGCGGAACACGCCGCCTGCCGCCGATGAAGTGCGGTTCTACGCCAACTCGTTCCAGCGCACCATCGCCACCGCACGCTATTTTGCCAGCGGCCTGCTGCCCCTTGCTGACGTAGCCATCGAGCACCACCAGCAAGTCAATGAGGCCGATCCCGTATTCCTGCCTGCCCCACCGGACAGCGAGCGGTTCCGCCAGCAAGTGCGGAACGAATTTGACAGGTCAGGGCTTGAAGTCCCCCTGCAGGAACGCGGCCAGCGCTCTTGCCAGCTGCTCATGCAGACCCTTGACTTTGACCGGTCAACCTATGCCCAGCAGCATGGTCCCCTTGACTATACCCGCAAAGACATCGCCCCGGCGAAAAATGGCGGGCCAGGTCTCCGCACACCCTGGAGTGCCCTGGTGCCAGCCAGCGATGCGCTGACCCTGCAATATTACGAGGAAGAAAACGACCTTGCCGCCGCCTTCGGTCATCCGCTGACCCGCGAGGACTGGAAAGACATCGCCGCCTTGAAGGAACTCGGCATCAATTCGCTGTTCTCTCAGCCCACCTGTGCCAAGGCCATGGCCTATCCGCTGCTTGCTGTCATGGAGCAGGAGCTTGCCAGCAGCCACCGCAAGATCACCTTCCTCTGCGGCCACGATGTCAACCTGGCAGAAGTCCTGCCCGCGCTGGGCGTTGAAGACTACACCCTGCCGGACAGCATCGAGGCCAAGACCCCCATCGGCGCCAAGTTCGTCATCGAAAAACGTCAGGGACAGGGCGGCGAAGAATACGCCTCCCTGTCCCTCATCTATGCCAACGCGCAGCAGCTGCGCCAGCGCACGCCGCTGACCACTGAGGCGCCGCCGGCCCGCATCCCCCTGCGCCTGAAGGGCCTTGCTGCCACTCCGGACGGATCCTACCGGTTCCGCGACCTCCAGCAGCGCCTCCAAGACACGATAACAGAAGGCAGGCACTGGCAGAGCGAGCCTTGAGGCCGCTTATCCCAGTGCTACATCCAGCGCCATCATCACGGTGAACCCCGCAGCAAACGCGAGCACGCCAATGTCACTGTGCTCGCCCGCAGACATCTCGGGGATGAGCTCCTCCACCACGACGTAGAGCATGGCACCCGCAGCGAAAGCCAGCAGGTATGGCAGGATAGGCACGACAAAACTTGCCGCCACGATGGTCAAGGCAGCCCCTAGCGGCTCCACCACGCCAGAGAGCAGTCCTGCCCCAAAGGCCTTGTGCTTATTCATGCCCTCGGCCCGCAGCGGCAACGAGATGATCGCCCCCTCGGGGAAATTCTGGATGGCAATGCCGATGGACAGCGCGAAGGCACCGCTGAGCGTGATATCCGCATTGCCCGCGAGCCAGCCCGCAAAGACCACGCCTACTGCCATGCCTTCCGGAATGTTATGCAGCGTCACCGCCAGCACCAGCATCGCCTTCTTCGGCAGGCTGCAGGCCATGCCCTCCGCCTTGTCCGCATCGAGATGCAGATGCGGGATGACATGGTCGAGCAGCAGCAGGAACAGCGTCCCCGCCCAGAAGCCGATAAACGCCGGCAGGAAAGCCAGCCGTCCCAGCTCCGCACTGCCCTCCATCGCCGGGATCAAAAGGCTCCAGATCGACGCGGCCACCATGACGCCCGCCGCAAAGCCCATCAGTGCCTTCTGTACCCCCGCCGACAGTTCACGTTTCAAGATATATACACAAGCAGCGCCAAGCCCCGTTCCCAGCAGCGGAATGAGCAGCCCCTGCCATATCTCCATCGGCAACATATCTATCGCCTGCCTTTCCTCATATATTCTATTGCCATTGTACTTCCCTCCTATGAAAATAGCAACCAGTTTTCCTGGAAAGATCCTGCCGGCTTCTGCCTGCTATCTTCCGGAGCCCCGCATAGCAAAAAAGCTGCCGCGCAGGAAGCCCTGCACGGCAGCTTTTTTTGAACGTCTTTTTAGTTGTTCTTATTGCCCAGCACCGTCTTGCCGAAGATGGCCAGCGTCACGAGGAAGACAGCAAGGCCCAGCATTTCGGCCGTATCGGCAAAATCCTTGCCGACCAGTGCCAGCGGGCTGTCGCTGCCGCCGCTCGTGACCGAGACGACGATGACACCAGCCAGCGCGACACCGACCAGCGACTCGCCGACGATAAGGCCCGAAGCGAACAGCGTACCACGGCGCATGCCATTTTTCCGGCCTTCCTCGCCCTTGCGCTCCTTGAGCTTCTTATTGAGGAAGTAGCCCATGATGGCACCGATGACCAGCGGCGTCTGTACCGAGGGCGGCAGATAGATGCCCATGCCGACAGCCAGTGGCGGCAGGCAGAGATTGCGCGTATTGCGTTTGAGTATCTGATCGGCGATGACAAGCAGGACGCCCAGGCCCATGCCAAGGTAGATGTACTCCCAAGCAAGCTGGCTCGAGAAGATGCCCTGGGCAATCGTCGTCATGAGTGCGGCCTGCGGGGCAGCCAGTGCCTGGGACGGGTCCATATCCGGACGCGGCAGGGCACCTGGGAAGCCATAGGCTTCATAGAGAAGATTGAGTACCGGAGCGATGACCAGTGCGCCGACCACGCAGCCGAGCAGCAGAGCCACCTGCTGACGCCAAGGCGTTGCCCCGACCAGATAGCCGGTCTTCAAATCCTGCATATTATCGTTCGATATGCAGGCAATCGCCATGATGATGGACGTGGTGAAGATTGCCGTAGCCGTGGCGAACTTCTCGCCCCCCGGCAGGCTGAAGATGCCAAACGAAGTGCAAAGCGCATACATCACAAGCGATGCCACGATGATACCCAGGATGCCGATACCCGAAATCGGGCTCGAGGAGGTGCCGACGAGACCGGCCATATAGGCACAGGCTGCGGCGACAAAGAAGCCCATGAACACAGCCACGCCGACGCCGACGAGGACAAAGGTGAGGTTCTGCATCAGCGGCAGGCCCTCAGGGCTGACAAAGGCATAGAAGATCGCCAGCAGGCCGGCAACCGTCAACGCGAATACCAGGCCAATGCTCTTGATGGACATATCGATGTCCATGCGGTGTTTGTCCTTCTCGCCATCGGACATGCGGACCGAGGCGATGGACTCCTTGACGCCCTCGATGACCGGCTCGGCCAGCGTGATAAGGGTCCAGATAGCGGCCACGCCCATGGCACCAGCGCCGATCAGACGGACGCGCTCCTGATAGACCGCACCGGCAAATTTCTGCATCGTCATGCCATCAGGCAGTGCACTCGTGATCGTGTAGAACGGCACGAAGCCCGCCCAGGCGATCAGGATACCGACGAGCATCGCCAGTCCCGAGGCAATGCCGATGAGATAGCCGGCACCGACCAGCGCCGTCGAATAGCCGATGGGGAACTGCGTCATGCCGCGGCCCACATGGAACCAGAGGGACAGTCCCCCCGAGAGGACCTGGAAGCCATTGGAAAGCAGCGCGACAACACCAGCCACGATACCGCCCGACATGATTTCCTTAAGGCCGCTGCCCTGCTTAGAAGCTGCCGCAGCATTGCTGCCGACCTTCAAGATCTCAGCCGCAGCCACGCCTTCCGGATAGGCCAGGTCGCTATGGACGACCATCGCGCGGCGCAGCGGGATCGTGAACAGCACGCCCAAGCAGCCGCCGCAGGCCGATACCAGCAGCGTCTGCCAGAATTCAAAGCCCTGCCAATAGCCGATCATCAGCATGCCGGGGATGATGAAAATGATGGCCGACAAGGTTCCTGCGGCGGAAGCCTGTGTCTGCACCATGTTGTTCTCAAGGATATTGGAATCCTTCGCCATCTTGAGGACCGCCATCGAAATCACCGCGGCGGGGATAGCCGAGGAAAAGGTCAGGCCGACCTTGAGGCCCAGGTAGACGTTCGATGCTGTGAAGATAACCGTCAGGATAGCACCGAGCAGCATACCGCGGACCGTAAGTTCAGGAAGCCGTAGATCGTGCTGCATAAACTCATTGTCATTTTGTTTCATCGTATGAATGCTCCTTATAGGGTAAATGTTTTTCGCAACTGTACACCTGTAATGTACAATCACAAAGAACATTATAGCACAATTAAAAGCGTCATAAAAGAGGTATATATGTATACATGTAACAAACGCATGACAAAAAACTGGCAGCCCCTTCTGTCTGGGACTGCCAGTTGCCGTCAGCGGGAGATTCCCTTAAAGATCGAAAGCTGCCTCGTGCTCCGACTCACTCTGCTTCGGCTTGCGCTCGCAGAGCAGTACGTTGAGCACAATGGCCATGATGCTGCCGATCGTGATGCCGCTGTTGCCGATGAGCTGCACCCACTGCGGGAAATGGCTGTAGAAGGACGGCACCCCCAGCGGGATAAGCGCCACAGCTACGCTGATAGCCACCACCATCGAGTTGCCCTTCTTCTGCAGATCCGCCTGCGAGAGCGCCTGCATGCCGCTTGCCGCTACCATGCCGAACATCGCCAGGCCAGCACCGCCGAGCACCATCGTCGGGATGCAGGCGACGACAGCCGCCAGCTTCGGGAAGAGCCCGAGGATCATCAGCAGCACGCCGCTGGTCGCCACGATATAGCGGCTGCGGATTCCCGTCATGCTGATAAGACCGATGTTCTGGGCAAAAGCCGTATACGGGAAGGTATTGAACACACCGCCCAGAGCCGTCGAGAAACCATCGGCCCGCAGGGCCTTGGTGAGCATCTCCTCCGTCATCGGCTTTTTGACGATCGAGCTGATGGCCATGACATCGCCCGTAGTCTCGGCCATCGTCACGAGCATGACCAGCGTCATGATGAGGCACGATACCGGCTCAAATACCGGCAGGCCAAAGGCAAAGGGCGTCGTGACACCGAGCACCGCCGCTTCGCTGACGGCATGGAAATCCACCATGCCGAAAGCAGCTGCAATCCCCGTGCCGATCACCAGGCCCAGCAGCACTGAAATATGCCCCAGGAATCCCTTGCAGGTGCGGTAGATGAAGAGGATGATTGCCAGCACCGCCAGCGACAGAGCGATGTTTGACGGGTCACAGTAATCAGCAGCCGCAGGATTCGGCCCCGTGATCCAGTTGACCGCTACCGGCAGCAGCGACAGGCCGATGATCGTGATGACCGAGCCCGTGACCACCGGTGGGAAGAACCGCAGCATCTTGCTGAAGAAATTGCTGATGATGAAGCAGGCAATGCCGGCAAAGATAGCCGAGCCATAGACGACCTGCAGGCCAGCTGCTCCGCCGCCATGGGTGTTCGCGATGATGATCATCGGCGTGACCGCCGTAAACGTGCAGCCCTGCACGATCGGCAGCTTCGCACCGATGACACCGCGGATGCTCAATGCCTGCACCAACGTAGCGATCCCGCAGGTGAAGAGATCGGCATTGATGAGATAAATGAGCTGCTCCGTCGAAAGCCCGATGGCCCCGGCAAGTACCAAGGGCACAGCTACCGCACCAGCATACATGGCCAGCACATGCTGAGCCCCGTAGATAAGCGTGCGCAAAAACGGCAGTTTCTGGTCAACCGGATGAATCGCGTTCGTCACAATGAATTCCCCCACAAATTTATTTCTCTACAAACGTAATCTTGCCATCGTCCAGCGAAGCAATGCTTGCCAGAGCCTCAAGGTGATACCCTTTGTCGATGATGCGCTGATGGCCGCGCTGGAAGGCCTTCTCGATGGCAATGCCGATGCCAGCCACCTTCGAGCCTGCCTCCTCAACGATGCTCGCCAGTCCCAGTGCCGCCTCGCCATTGGCCAGGAAATCATCGATGACCAGCACATTCTCACCAGCCGGCAGATACTTCTGCAGCACGATGATCTCTGACGTCTCTTTCTTCGTGAACGAGTAAACCTCATGCGCATAGACCGGCTCATGCATCAGCACCGATTTCTTCTTGCGCGCAAAGACCAGCGGTACGCCGAGCTCCATAGCCGCCATGACACCGATGGCAATGCCCGATGCCTCCACCGTCAGCACACGGTCGATGCCCGCATCGCGGAACAAACGCGCAAACTCCCTGCCCATCGCCAGCGACAGCTCCGGATCGATCTGATGGTTCAAAAACGAATCCACCTTGAGCACGTTGCCCGGCAGGGCAATGCCTTCCTCCTGAATCTTTCTCTCCAGCAGTTCCAAAATAATCGTCCCTCCATGCTAACTAAAAATGCCGACAGTCCGAGCCCCCTAAAAAGGTGCCCAGACGGTCGGCATTTTCCCGAACTGCACGGCCCGTGGTCAATTCCACTGAACCGTCAGCCATGCAGTTTCGTTGCTATCAGATTATACGCTAATTATAAGTATTTATCCCCGCTGCGTCAAGAAAAATGTCCGCGATTTACGGATTTCTTTGCGAAGAATGCACCTAAAAAAGACGCGTGAGCTATGCCCACGCGCCTCGCTTACCATAAAGATGGTCTTATTTTGCCTCCAGTGCATTCCATGCATCGTTTGCACGGGCAACATAAAGGTCACGGATGTTCTTGTTCTCGCCAATGCCATGGATGTAGGCATCCACCTTGAAGCCCTCTTTGACCAGCATGGACTTATGCGAATCTTCCTCATCGCCAGCCATATCGTTGTTGGCATGGTCACCAGCAACCATCATCAGCGGCATCAGCGTAACGTGTTTGATGCCGTTCTTCTTGAGCTTCGGCATAACAGTCTCGAGGGACGGCCAGCCTTCAACCGTATAGACATAGACGTTCTTATAGCCCATCTCATCGATTTTTGCCTGGATGACCGAGTAATACGCATTCGAAATGTTCGGCGTACCATGAGCCATGATCAGGATAGCATCGTCTTTGCCCTGTTTCGGGAACTGGGAGGACAGCGCCTTGATGGTTTCCGTGACATCATCGGCCTGCTCTTCCTGGCCCTGCCAGTACATCAGCGACGTACCGAGCGTCATCTTCTTGAACTGGTTCTTGTAGTTCTGATAAACGCCCATGTCGTAGTTGTACTCCATGCCCGGGATGACATCGAGGGAAACGAGTGCTACGCGGCTGTAACCATCAGCCTTGAGCTGCTCGAGTGCCTCTTCCGGCGTCGGGAACTTGATGCCTTCCTTCTCCTGGACGCGCTTGATGATGATATGGGACGTATAAGCCGTGACAACCTTCACATTCGGATGAGCAGCCTTGATGGCATTGACCGTTGCATCGATGGTCTTAGCGCGCGTATCTTTGAACGTCGTGCCGAAGGTCATGACCACGATGGCGTCCTTATCCGCAAGGTTCTTGAGCTCCGGGTTCTCGTTCTTGAGCACACCGATCTCCGAAGCCGTCTTGAGTGCCATCGTCGGTTTCTTGACCTCCGGGTTCAGCTGATAAGCAGCCTCAGTCTGCGGAGCAGCAAAGCCCCAGGCAGCCGTGCAGGCAAGAGATACAGCCAATGCTTTTTTCCAGTTTTTCATGATGTGAATCCCCCTATTTCTTGGATAAATAGAAAAGGGCCTTTTGGCGCACCAAAAGACCCCTGCTATCCTGTGGTTGGATAGTCAGCAGTCCCCTTCCCATCGCTCGCAGGTGGCTTGACCGGTCAAATGACAAGTCAAAACGGTGACTTTCGGACAGGCAGTTCTTCTGGCTCGGTTCATCGCTCCCCTGCGCCTTCCCAGACATACATCCAGTGGCCATCTTGCAGGTTCGCTCCCCTCACAGCGGCGGGACCGCGCCGGTTTTGACCGGCTTTTCTCTTCGGCTGTCATAGACAGCACCTGTTCCCTGACTATGAAATTATATGCGTGATTTATATCACGGCTTTCATTATAGTGCATCAGAGAAGCGCTGTCAACGGCGGACACACAAAACACCCATCCGCCTCAATCCTCATCGAAGCCAAACAGATGCTTGAGGAAACTCTTCTTGTTGGCCGCATAGAGTTCCCGCGAATAATTGATGTTCTGGGAGCTGTACAGCGGGTTGATGATGTTCTTGCGCGGCAGCCATTCCTCGGAAAAAAGCGGCTTGGTGAATACGATTTCCGCCAGGGACTGGCGGATCTTGGCGATCTGCTTGGAGTCGAGATCCGGCACGATGGCCTTGGACAGCAGCCGCCCGACCTCGACCATCTCCTCTTCCTTTATGCCGCGGGTCGTCGGGATCAGGCTCGACAACCGCAGCGCAGGGATCGTCTTATCATCATCGAAGGTCATGATATTGTCGCATTTAACGATGAAGCCCGCCTGCTTGACCTGCGACAGGAAGGGGCCGCGGTCTTCACAATGCACCTCGGGGGCTACGTATTGGCTGTTCGTCCCATGATAGACGATATTGAGGCCATTGTCCTTGAGGGATTCCATCAGCGCATTGGCATTCTTCAGGCACTGCTGGCAATACTTGCCAAACTCCGGCGTCTCCGCCTCGCGGAATGCGATGCAGAGTGCCGCCAGGACATTCTCCTGCAGATATACATGCCCCGTATTGATGGCAATCTGGTTGAGGCTGTCCACATTCTCGCTGTTCGTAAGGATCACCGCGCTCTGGGGTCCGCGCAGCGTATCATGGGTGTAGAACGTCACCACGTCGGCATGGGGTACCGGCGAATGCATCAATTTCGCGGCTACCAGTCCCACGACCGCACTCATGTCCACCCATAGCACGGCCCCCACGCCATGCGCGATCTGCGCCAGCTTGCGGTAGTTGACATCCTTCGGATAATTCGTCGGCGAGAATATGATCATCTTGGGCCGGCACTCCTGCGCCAGCGCCTCGATATGGCGGTAATCCAGATGCTGCGTCTCCGGCTCGATGCTGTATTTCACGAAATTGTACTTCATATCCTCGGTATAGCAGTATTCCCGCTTGCGCAGGTTGAAGGACATGATGGTATCGCCAGTGTTGACGAAATTGTGGAAGACGATCTGCGACGCTGCGACCAGATTGTTGATGCGCACGATGGCCGCCTCGCTGCCAAACAACCGCTTCGCGCGCTCGATGGCCAGGGACTCCAGCCGGCTGCACGTCACCACATCGTGATAGTCCATATAGGTATTGCTGAGCAGGCTGCCCTTCAGATATGAGCAGAAGGGCGAGGCATAGTTCTCGTTCGGCAGCAGGGACAGCGTATAGCGCTGCGTCTTCAGTTCCATCTGGATAAAATCGAAGAGCTCGGGGTCAAACGCCTCAATGCCCCGGATTATCTTTTCGCGTTCCATGTATATTCCTCCTCGCTTACAAGGCTAGTGCACCCGCATACTCATCCTGGGAAGAAGGGCCAGAAAATCGGGATGACAAAGATGCACACGAGCAAAGCCACCAGCACCATGGGGATACCGACCTTGACATAATCGATGAACCTGAACTTGCCAGGCCCCAGCACCAGCGTATTCGGCGGCGTCGCCACCGGCGTCGTGAACGCACAAGAGGCGGCGATGCCGATGGTCATAAGCACGGGATACGGCGAGGCCCCCATGGACTCGGCGATGGAAATCCCGATAGGCGCCAGCAGCGCGGCCGATGCCGTATTGCTCATGAACTGCGTCAGCCCGCAGGACAGGATGAACATGGCCACGACAATGACCATCGGCGAAGGCTCCGTGCCGATGAGGCCGATCACGAAATCGGCGATCATCTTGCCCGCCCCGCTCTTATCCATCGCACTGGCCAGCGGCAGCATGCCGGCGAACAGAAAAATCGTGACCCAGTCAATCCCCTGATAGGCCTGCTTTTCTGTCACGCAGCCTGTAAGCACACAGGCCAGGGCGCCGATGATGGCAGACGTCTGCATCGGCACACCGATATCCTTCTCCAAGACCATCGCCACGACCACACAGACCAGGATCGCGGCACAGATGAACATCTTGCGCGGATTCTCCGGCTCCGCCGACTCCTGGTCAAACAGGTTGTTGTCCGCGTAATTATGCGGGCACAGGCGCCGCCCGACCGTCATCATGTAGATGACACCTGCCAGGGACAGCGGCACACCGATAAGACCGAACTCGAAGAAACCAAACGGGCTGTAACCGGAGGTCTCCAGCGTCGCACTCATGAGGATGTTCGGCGGCGTACCGATAAGCGTGAGCGTACCGCCGACATTGGCCGCGATCGCCATGCCCATGAGCTGCGACGATACGGGAATGTGTGCGGCAATGCAGATCTGCACGACCACCGGCATCAGGCAGGCCACCGTCGCCGTATTCGACGAAACACCCGAAAGGACAATCGTGATGACCATCAAGGCCAGCATCAGCTTCTTCTCATCGGTACCCGCCTTCTTCACGACCGTGACGCCGATCTTCTGCGCCAGCCCCGTCTGGAACATGGCTGCGCCAATGACGAACATGCCCGCAAACAAAACCACCGTTGAATTGGAAAGCCCCGAATACACCTGGACAGGCGTAAGCACCCCAAACAAGCCCAGCACGATAGCCGATCCCATGGCCGTGACCGCCAGGGGAATAAGTTCCGTAGCAAAGAAGAACCCCGCTACGCAAAGCACACATAAGGTAATTACAGCAGAATCCATACATTTCACTCCTCGCCTATTCACTTGTCGCTATGTCGTCTTGGAGTCAGTACCCATAGCATATATATTATCGTACTTACCTCATTCTATATCAGCGGGCAGCTTCCCTTTTATTTTTTAGTTATCGAAAGGCCGCGTTTATGGAATCGTTTCAGCAAAATCCAGCGATTCTCCGCATAGCAAAAAGGCCGTCGTCTTCACCAAGGAGGTGAGGACGACAGCCCTTTCCTGTCTATACCGATTTCCTTACAACATGAGGAGCAGCTTACAACAGCTTCTCGATCTCTCCCGCCATCTTGGCCGGATCATAGGTCGGCTCGAAGCGAGCCACCACCTTGCCTTCCCTGTCGACCAGGAATTTGGTGAAATTCCATTTGATGGAATCCCCTTCCAGGTACTCAGGGAAATTCTGCTGGAGCGCCTCCGTCAGCTTTGCTGCGATGGGATGCGACTCGTCAAAGCCCTTGAAGCCCTGCTGTTCGATCAGATACTTGAACAGCGGCTGCGCCGTGTCGCCACGCACATCGCCCTTCTCGAAGATCTGGAAGGTCACGCCATAGTTCAAGCGGCAGAATTCCTGCACTTCGTTGTTGCTGCCCGGCTCCTGGCCGGCAAACTGGTTGCAGGGGAAGCCCAGGATCTCCAAGCCCTGCCCCTTATACTTCATATAGAGATCCTGCAGCTCCTTGAACTGCGGCGTGAAGCCGCACTTGGAAGCCGTATTGACGATGACCAGTACCTTCCCCTTGTAATCCGCCAGGGATTTTTCCACACCTTTGTTGGTCTTTACCACAAAATCATAAATACCCATATCGTTCTCCTCACTTACATCTGACACGCGATCTATCAAAGGCCCAGCATGGCATCCAGCTTAGCCTTGTCGAAGCTCAGCACATAATCCTTATCATTGGCCGTCGTGATGGGAACCATGGTGTCCCCAGTCAACGCATAGCAGGCATCGCGGTCTGCATCGTTTTCCTCGATATTGTGCTCCTCGAACTCCACATTCTTGCTCTTTAGATACTTCTTCACCTTATCACACCAAGGACAATCATTGATCGAATATACTTTTACCATACTGCATTACCCTCCTTCAATTTCACTAGATATTTTTCAGCCAGCAAAGCGGCTGCCGTGCCGTCAGCGGCAGCGGTAGTCAGCTGGCGGATTTCTTTTTCCCGCACATCCCCGGCGGCAAATACCCCTGGAATGGCTGTCCGGCAGTCCTCACCGGCTTCGATACGGCCACTGGCCGAAAGCGGCAGCTCTTCCTGGAAAAGCTCCGTATTGGGCACCACGCCGATATTGACAAAGATGCCATCCACGGGCAGGCTGCGCGTCTCCCCCGAGGCCTTGTCCAGCACCTCGATGCGCTCCAGGCGTCCCTCTCCCTGCAGGCTCTTGATCTCCGTCTGCAGGAAGATCTCCACCTTGGGATTCTCCTTCAACCGCTTTTGGGAGACTTCATCCGCCCGCAGCTCCGAACGGTGTATCAGATAGAGTTTGCTGGCATGCTTGGTGAGGAAATTGGCAGCATCTACGGCCGCATTGCCTCCGCCCATGACGGCGATGACTTTGTCCTGATACATATGACCGTCGCAGAGTTCGCAGTAGTGCACGCCCTTGCCTGCATACTTTGCTTCCTCCGGCAGCGGCAGTTTGCGGCGGTTCATGCCCGAAGCGATGATGACCACATCTGCCTCGTAGATATATGCCTCTGTTTCCACCAGCTTCGGCTGCCCTTTGAGGCTTACCTTCACGATGGAGTCAAACTCATCGATGACTGCACCAAAGCTTTCTGCCTGCTGCTGAAGGGTGCCGATGAGCTCCTTGCCGGAAACCTTGGCAAAACCGGGATAGTTCTCAATACCAGTGGCGTTGGCTATCTGTCCGCCGACAATGCCGTTCTCCAGCACCAGCACGTCCAGATTCATGCGCCCTGCATACAGGGCTGCCGTCAGCCCTGCCATACCTGCACCAACAATGACGATATCCTTGTGGATCCGCTTTTTCTCCATGCCATCAGCTCCTTCTCTCTGGATAAAAATGAGGAAACAGACTTACGCGACCTTCATCACATGGGATATTCGAACGTAGAACCTACGCCGAAGTGGATGATATATTCCTCAGCCCCAGCCACAGGAATCCAAAAACCATAAGCCCGGCCAAACTGCCCTTCGTAGGCTTTGTAGACAGCCTGCTTCGTATCTGCCGCCTGATTGCAGAGACAGCCCTTATGCTGCTCCGGCTTGCCGATACTCGAGCATTTCATCTGATCATTGAGCCCCAGCGAAGCTGCTTTCTTATTCACCGCGTGGATCTGGCGATCTTTGGTGATCAGCATGATGGGCTCCGGGAAGTTGTCCCACATCATATGAAAGGCATTGATCATTTCCTGCTTGTCCATGTTTTCAGCTCTCCTTTGCTTAGAGACTCTTCTACACATCCGTCTCTAAATCCTTCATTTCTTTTTTACGCTCCCTATTATACAGCAAAATTATATTTTGTCAAATATAATTTTGACACTCCTTTATTTTCCCGCCGGAATAGCCAATGCAGCAGCGCATACGACAAACCGCAGGTAATGGCACTCACAAATTACCCCAAGATCAAGACCTCCCTTAGCCGCAAAGACAGGCCGGCCACACAAAAAAACTGCTGCACGTGAATATTACGTGCAGCAGCCTCTTTTTTGTGTGGCCATGCGGATAGCATCAGTTATCGGCGATAAGCTGCTTGCCTGGCTTGATGACCAGCCAGCAGGCGACTACGATAAGACCGAATAGCGCTGTGATAGAAAATGCGTTGTTCCAGCCGTATGTCTCGACGAGGAAGGCCGTGACAATCGGGGCGAGGACGCCGCCGATATTTCCCCAGAGGTTGATCCAGCCGGAGACAGAGCCGCTGAAGCGGCCGCCCAGCGACATGACCGATGACCAAGTGGCACTCATACAAAAACCAAGAGAGCCGAGAGCCAGCGTCATCCAGAAGATAGCAGCTTCAACGGAAGCCATGCGGGATGCTGCGTAAAGACCTACGGAAGTGACTGCGATGCCAAAGATAGCGGTGACCGTGCGCATGGTGTACTGGCGTTCACTGTTCTTGCCCGCAGCCAAGCGGTCAGAAAACCAGCCGGCGAAGAAGACCATGAAGGTCAAGGCAATCCAGGGGACGGAGGTCCAGAAGCCCATGGTTTTGAGGCTCAGCCCATATACTTCGGTGAGGAACATGGGCAGCCAGGAAAGAAAAACATACATGATGTAATCGACGACGAGGAACTGAAGACCGACAGCCCAGAACCGATGGTTCATCAGAAGCTCCTTCCACGGAGCTACGGCTTTTTCCGTTTGATCGCTGCGCGCTTCGTTGATGTAGTTGATTTCTTCTTCGCTTACATAAGGGCAATCTTCCGGGGTATCCCGGGTGTAGTGGTGCCAGGCATAGGCAACGACGATGCCGAGGATACCAAAGATGATAAAGACGCCCTGCCAGCCGAGCCACCCCATCAGAGCGACAGTCAGCAGTGGGCCGACGACCGGACCGAAAAAGGTGCCGCCAAGGATAGAGGAACTGGCCTTGCCCTTTTCGGCGTGGTTGAACCACTTATAGCAGGCTGCACCGAGCGAAGGGAAGACTGGACCCTCGCCGAGGCCGAAGGCCAGGCGAACGGCAGCAAAGCTGAATTTTCCATGCGCCAGAGCAGTCAGCGCGGTAAAGATCGACCACCAGAGGATGGCAAATGTACCGGTTTTGCGAAGGCCGAAGCGATCTGCCAAAATGCCTCCGGGAACCTGCATCAGCGCATACCCGCCGAAGAAACAGGTTTGGATAAGCCCCATATCGATCTTGGTGAAACCGAATTCCTGCATGATGACCGGCGTAGCGACAGAAAGATTTACGCGATCCATGTAGGCGACAAAACTGACCAGAAAGATCAGGCTGGCAACTTTCCAGCGATAGTTTGTACCGGCAGGTGCCTTGGCACTGCTTATGGTGTTTTCCAGATTCATAAAGATTCCCCACTTTCTATGCACTATTGTCTTTTTAAAAAAGACAATAAGTTAACCATTGGCAAAATATATTGTAAATATGTAAACGCCATGTGACTTATTATACTGTATACAAAAAATCTGTCAAGGGGAAATTCCTTACCCCCCGGCGATAGCCGGGCCTTCCGGTCAGCTGCCTGCCGGATTGTCATGTTGTACGGATAGGCAGATGCTTGCTTTTTTCCAGAACAACAACAGAGGCTGCTGCACGTAAATATTACGTACAGCAGCCTCTGTTGTATCTATCACTCAGCGTTTATAGCCTTGATATTCACTTGTGCGCAGGATTGCTTCTGCCTTGGCCACGGCTTCTTTCGTTGGCTCTGGCACATCGGGAAGCGGGTAGTCGATTCCCAGCTCTTCGTATTTATGGATAGCCAGGCGATGATAAGGCAGCACCTCAAAGCGCTGGACATTGCCAAGTCCCGCCACAAAGCTGGACAATTTGGCAAGGCTTTCCGCATCATCGTTGATGCCCGGCACAAGGACATGGCGGATCCAGACCGGTTTCCCGATTTCAGCCAAATATCTGGCAAAAGCAAGAATCTGTCCATTGCCTTGACCGGTCAAATCCCGATGTTTTGACATGTCAATATGCTTGATGTCCAGGAGCACCGTATCCGTTACGGCCAGCAGTGAGGTAAGCCGTGAAAACACCGGCTCTTCCCGCGAGAAGACAGCCCCTGAGGTATCGATGCAGGTCGAAACGCCCTGCTCCTTGGCCAGTGTGAACAACTCTGTGACAAAGCCTGCCTGCAGCAGCGGCTCGCCCCCCGACACGGTGATGCCACCGCCATTTTTCCAATAGGACTTGTAGCGCAGGGCCTTAGCCAGTGCCTCTGGGGCCGTCATCTCCGTGCCGCCTGTGCCCTGCCAGGTTTCGGGATTATGGCAGTACTTGCAGCGCAGCGGGCAGCCCTGCAGGAAGAAGATGTAGCGAAGCCCCGGCCCGTCCACCGAGCCGAAGCTCTCTACCGCATTGATATACCCCTTACATGTGTGCATGGAAGGTTCTCGCAATGACATCGAGCTGCTGCTCGCGGGTCAGGTTGATGAACTTGACCGCATAGCCCGAGACGCGGATCGTGAAGTTTGCATACTCTTCCTTCTCAGGATGCTCCATGGCATCGAGGAGCTTCTCGCGGCCAAAGACGTTGACATTCAGATGATGGGCGCCCTGGTCGAAGTAGCCGTCAAGCACATGCACGAGCTGCGCGGAACGCTCCTCGTCGTTATGGCCAAGGGCCTCCGGCGTCATGCTCTGGGTGTTGGAGATGCCGTCAAGGGCCCACTCATAGGGCAGTTTCGCCACGGAGTTCAGCGATGCCAGCAGGCCGTTCTGCTCGGCACCATAGCTCGGGTTGGCACCTGGCGAAAGCGGAACGCCAGCCTTGCGGCCATCCGGCATTGCCCCCGTGTATTTGCCATAGACCACATTCGACGTAATCGTAAGGATCGACGTCGTCGGCTCCGAGTTGCGATAGGTATGACGGGACTTGATCTTATCGAGGAACGACTTCAAGAGCCACTTGGCAATCTCGTCGGCACGCTCATCGTCGTTGCCGTAACGCGGGAAATCCCCCGTCGTCTCGTAATCGGTCACGATGCCCGCGTCGTTGCGGATGGCCTTGACCTTGGCGTATTTGATGGCCGACAGGGAGTCAACCACATGGGAGAAGCCAGCAATGCCCGTAGCAAACGTGCGACGCACATCCGTATCGATAAGGGCCATCTCAGCGGCCTCGTAATAATACTTATCATGCATATACTGGATGAGGTTCAGCGTATTGACGTAAAGGCCTGCCAGCCAATCCATCATGCGGTCGAATTTCTTCACGACATCCTCGTAGTCCAAGATATCCCCGGTGACACCGCGGTACTCCGGCCCGATCTGCTCGCCGGACTTCTCGTCCACACCGCCATTGATGGCATAGAGCAGGCACTTGGCCAGGTTCGCACGCGCCCCGAAGAACTGCATCTCCTTGCCCGTCTGGGTTGCCGATACGCAGCAGCAGATGGAGTAGTCATCGCCCCACTCCACCTTCATGACATCGTCGTTCTCATACTGGATGGAGCTCGTCGTCACCGAAATCTTGGCCGCATAGCGCTTGAAGTTCTCCGGCAGGGCCGAGGAATAGAGCACCGTGAGGTTCGGCTCCGGAGCCGGGCCCATATTCTCAAGGGTATGCAGGAAGCGGTAGTCGTTCTTCGTGACCAGACTGCGGCCATCCATGCCGATGCCGGCAACTTCCAGCGTCGCCCAGACCGGGTCCCCCGAGAACAGCTCATTATAGGACGTGATGCGCGCAAATTTCACCATGCGGAACTTCATGACGAGATGGTCGATGAGCTCCTGGGCCTCCGCTTCCGTCAGCTTACCGTTCTGGATGTCGCGCTCGATATAGATATCGAGGAAGGTCGAAATGCGGCCGACACTCATGGCGGCGCCGTTCTGGGTCTTGATGGCAGCCAGATAGCCGAAATAGAGCCACTGTACGGCCTCGCGGGCATCCTTGGCCGGGGCCGAGATGTCAAAGCCATAGATAGCAGCCATTTCCTTCATGCCCTGCAGCGCACGGATCTGCTCCGTGAGCTCCTCGCGCTGGCGGATGACCTCATCGGTCATAACCCCATCAATACCGGTATTGGCTTTATCGGCTTCCTTGAAGGCAATCAGCTGGTCGATACCATAAAGCGCTACGCGGCGGTAGTCGCCCACGATGCGGCCGCGGCCATAGGTATCCGGCAGACCCGTGATGATATGGCTGTGACGGGCGCGGCGGATTTCCGGCGTATAGGCATCAAACACGGCTTGGTTGTGGGTCTTATGATATTTCGTGAAGATCTCATGAAGTTTCGCACTCGGCTCATAGCCATAGTTCTGGCAGGCCTGCTCTGCCATCTTGATGCCGCCATAGGGCATGAAGGCACGCTTCAGCGGTTTATCCGTCTGCAGACCGACAACCCGTTCCAGATCCTTCATGGCTTCATCGATGTAGCCTGCCCCATGGGACGTCAGGCTGGATACGATATCCACATCCATATCGAGGACGCCGCCGTTCTCGCGCTCGGCCTTCTGCAGCGCCTGCAGTCTGTCCCAAAGTTTATTCGTCGCCTCAGTCGGGCCTGCCAGGAACGATTCGTCCCCATCATAGGGCTGATAGTTCTTCTGGATGAAATCACGCACATTGATTTCTTCCCGCCAAAGGCTTCCCGAAAAACCATCCCACTGTTTATTTTCAAGCATGGATAATGCCTCCTCATCGCAAACTTTTTCGCGCTGTGTTTTTATTACCTAATCATAATACCTCATATTGAGGATAAATACAAATAACAAATGCTTAAGACGATATAACCGCAAGCTATCATACCCGTTATTTTTCCCTCTTTTGCCCGCAGCGACAGGGATTTATGCTATAATGATAGCAACAGGGATATGGTTGGCTCGCGATCCTGTCCCGCCTATCTTTGCGCCGGCTCGCGTCATCCAGCTTCCGATCGCCAACCACGGAACGGACGACCTTGCAGCCGGCTTCCCTACACGCGCTGCGCAGACAAAAAGGGCGCCATGCATCACCGATTGCATGGCGCCCTTTCTTTATCCTGTCAGTTCTTCTTTTCCCAATAATTGATGCGCAGCGTATCACCCTCCGCAACGTCACGCTTCAGCAGCCAATCATTGAGCTCCTTGATTCCTGCGATGAACTCCCGCAGCTCGCGCGGGCCATAGGTATTCTTCTTCATGTACTTCTCTGCAATTCCCTCCAGCGTATCCCCATGCTGCACCGTATACGACTCCTCTACAAAATTCCAGTTCTTGCCAGCTGCTTCTGCATTCGTTCCCACAAAGCAAAGGCAAAAGACAGCCATCATTGCGATAATTGCCTTTTTCATACTGTATTCCTCCATATAAGCCATTCCCTATGCTTAGTATAAAGGCTCGCAACGGCAAAAGCAATACTTTTCAGAATAATTTGCTTATTTTTACAGGAAATTTTAATCCCCTTGCCAAAAAAAACGAGAACCCGTTAAGATTCTCGCCATTCTCTCATCAAAGCCAGGTTTCGTATTGCTCCCAAGCAGCATGGTCGGGGGCAATCGCCACCGAACGCATCGGCAGGTCCAGCGGACGCAGATCCGCCGCCCGCGGTTTCCAGCGGCAGCGGCGCTCCGGCTCATCCTCCAGTTTGTCGGCAGCACTGATGCAGGAAAGCTGACAGCTGCCCAGATCGCGGATCCACCCGTCAATCCGGTCAGCAATGATCGCCATCTGCTTTTCCGAAAATGCCGCATGTTTGCGGCGTATCACACCATTGCCCAAGGCGTCAAGCTCCACCCGGCCGGTGACATCCTGCCAGGACGGGCCAAACGCGTAAAGTTCATTCTCGCCGAGCGGGCCAATCCGTTCGATCCAAACCTGCATAGTATCGCCCCTTTCATTGCCTACCATTGACAGTACATCGATTTATACTGTTATATTAGACATTTCAGGGCAATATCCTGCTTACACGGACAAAAACTTTCGCACCGCCGGGCCGTTGAGGTAACGGCACAGACGTCCCTGGTACTGGCCATTCGCCGCCATCGTATGCGTGATGTTGTCGCGGATTTTCCACCAGCCCGTGTGCCAATTGGAAAAGAGCGTATTCGTCTCTGGGGCGCGGCCGATGATGCGCTGGAGCACGATGTCTGGCGACAGATGCTCCAGGAAGGTGATGACGCGGGCCTCATACTCCTCCCGCGAAACCAGCGTAAGCTCGCCGGCCTCATATTGGCGTGCCATCTCGGTGCCCTTGACGATGTACAGCGCATGCAGCTTGACCTGGTCGACACCGAGGGCCGACAGGATCTTGGCATCTTCCACCACATCGGTCATGTCATCCCAGGGCAGATTCAAGATAAGATGCGTGCAGGTCTGCAGGCCATGGGCCTTGATGCGGAGGGTCGCATCGATGAACTCCCCCAGCGTATGGCCGCGGTTGATTTTCTGCAGCGACCGGTAGTTGACGCTCTGCAGGCCAAGCTCCACGCAGATATCAATGCCCAGCTTATCTGCCTCCTCGCGCAGCATCGCCAGGTATTCATCGCTGACGCAGTCCGGACGCGTCGCGATATAGATTGCCACGATGTCCTCGCCAGCCCCCGCCTCCTGCACCCAGCCCCGCAATTTCTCCAGCGGCGCATAGGTATTGCTGAAGTTCTGGAAATACGGGATGAATTTCTTGGCCTTGTACTTGGGGATGATATGGGCCTTGTTGGCCGCCAGCTGCGCCGTAATCGTCATATCCGCCGGCAGATTCTCATAGCCAGCGCCAATCGAGCCACAAAACGTGCAGCCCGCCCCGCCGTTTCCGCATGCGCCGATGCGATTCGGGCAGGTAACCGGCAGAGCCACCGGCAGCTTATAGACCTTCTCGCCATAGCGGTCCTTCAAATAATCGGAAAACGTCTTATATATCTCATGTTCCATGTTCTATTACTCCATCGATTCCTTTCCGCGCTCATGATTCCGTTGTCAGCGGTTTTAAAAACAACAATACATCGCCGCCTTTTTGATTCTTGTAGATATACCCATCCGTTTCAAACTGCAATTTTTCATGCAGCCGGATGCTCGCAATATTATCCGCCCTCACCTGATCTTGCACAATGGCGAACCCCTTTCCACGCACACATAGCTCCAGCTGCGCCAAAGCCATAAACGCATAGCCTTTTTTCCGTTCACCTTCCCATATCTCAACGCCAAAGGAAACAACGCTTTTGCTATGTTCAAACCACGAGCAGTACCCCACGATTTCATCATCATGCACAATGGCCAACATCGCAAACTTCCTGCCGGAATAAGTCTTCTCATTCCATTCACGAATCAGCTGCTCCATTTCCGCCCGTGCTTTCGCTGGATATCGCTTTTTCTGAATCGTTGCCGCATCATACAACGCAAAGTGCCTTAAAACTACCATATATCCTACACACTTCTTTTCTTTTTGCCATCCAAACTGATCACTGAGCCGCCATGTCATCGATTGCCAAGCTTATCCTTTGACATACCGGTTCGCCCGCCGTGTAGTCAAATAATACCGCCGTCCGTTGACCGGTCAATGTTCCGTCTTCTGCTGCGAGTATATTGCAGGCAAAGATTTCAATATGGTACTTTTTGTTGACATCGCGCCAATTGGTAAATTCATAATCCGGCAGATACTCGCGCACGCGGCTCGGGGCGCCTTTCCAGAAGTCGGCGGTGATGTCCTGATACGCCTGGCGGTTCCAGTTTAGGTTCTCAGGGCGGATTTTGCCGCCGTCGGCGAGCAGTGCATCATAGCGCAGAAGATTATCCAACAGCTCTGCCGGCAGGTCATAGGCCGCTAACGCAAAATCCCGCAGGTAGCCATAGAGATTCTTCGTGCTGTGGCCAATCTTATGGAAGCCTTTTTCCTCCCACCAATCGGTGAATTTCTGCCAGAAGGCAAAGGCATCGCCCTGCTCGGCCTCACGGATCAGATAACCAGCCGTCTTACGGCACCGGCCGGCATTGTAGTATAGTTCAAAGACCATCTCAAAGCTATGGAACCAGCGAATCTCCCCGTAGCTTAGCGCATCGGTCACGAGCACTTCATAGGGCGCCATCGGCATGTACTGATAACCATAGGGCGTCACGAGATTCATCATCGCCGCCCCCTTGAGGAATTTCAGAAAGCCCAGCTGCAGCATATCGGTCTGCAAGGCATAAACATCATTGAACGAGCGATGGAACGACGCCATCCCCTCTCCGGGCAGGCCGATGATAAGGTCGACATGCAGATGCATATTATGGAAACTCATGATGCGCTCGATATGCGCCTGGATATCTTCCCAGTGATTGACACGCGAAACAGCTTGTAGCGTCTGCTCGTTCGTCGACTGGATGCCGATTTCGAGCTGCACGCGTCCTTTCGGCAGCTGGCTAAGCACCGTCAGTACCTCTTCGTCGAGATAATCGATGGCCACCTCGAAATGGAAATTCGTACGGCACGAATCCGGCAGAGCCAAAAGGTATTTCAAGATTGGCAGAAAGTGCTTTTTCTTGGCGTTGAACGTGCGGTCGACAAATTTGACCTGCCGTACATCATGGCGCACGAAAAAATCCAGCTCCGAAAAGACCCGCGTGAGCGGCAGATACCGCACACCTGCCGTCGCACAGGACAGGCAGTAAGCACACGAAAACGGACAGCCCCGCGACGTCTCGTAGTAAAGGATGCGCTCCCGGATGTCTGCCATCTCCTCCGCCCGGTAGGCAAAGGGTACCTCCGTAAGGTCAGGCACCGTCACATCACAGCCCTCATGGATGGCCCCCGCATTGCTGCGCCAGGCAACGCCGCGGATTTCTGACTGGTCAAGGGCGTCATTGACTTTTGACCGGTCAAATTGACTTGTCAGAAGCTGACTTGTCAAGGCGCGGATCGACGCTTCGCCCTCCCCCCGCAGGACATAGTCGACCATCGGAAATTCCCGCATGAATTCTTTCGTACCATAGGAAACTTCCGGGCCGCCGCAGATGATGACCGTATCGGGAAGGGCCGCGGGCAAAAGACGCAGCAGCCGCTTTACGACCTCGATATTCCAGATATAGCACGAAATGCCAAGGACTTTGGGCTGCTGCTCATAGATTTCCCCGAGCATCGCCAACAGCTGATGATTAATCGTAAGCTCCAAGATTCGCGAGCCTGGCACTGCCTCGCGCAGATAACGGATGGCCAGCGACGTGTGCGAATACTTCGCATTGATGCCCAGCCACAAAATTTCTTCTGTCAAAATCATTCTCCTTCTATCTATATGAATAAGCCGTATACATAATATCTACTTATTCTATCACATTACAGTTGCGCTTGGTATGTGTTATAATAATTGAGAACAACTTTCTAATAGAGAGGACGATACTATGACAAGTCAACATAAACTGGCCCGCCGCGAGGACATCCCTGCCGCAGACAAATGGCACCTCAACGATATCTTCGCCACCCGCGCCGACTGGCAGAAGGCCCGCGACGCCATCGAAAGCCAGCTGGCCAAGATCCAGCAGTTCGCCGGACAGCTTGCGGATCCGCAGCAGCTCCTTGACTGCCTGACCGCCGTCGACACGATGGAGATCAGCCTCAGCGCTGTCTTTGCCTACGCCCGCATGCTGGCCGATACCGACACGGCCAATCAGGAATACCAGGCCGATACTGCCAGCTGCCTGCCGCTCCTCGACAAGGCCTCAGCAGCCTGCGCCTTCATCGAGCCCGAGCTCTTGGCCCTGCCCGAAGAGACGCTCCGCACTATGGCAGCTGCGCTGCCGGGGCTTGCCAAATACAGCTTCCGGTTCCAGGACCTGCTGCGGGGCAAAGAACATGTGCTGACCACCGAGCAGGAAGCCTTCCTCGCCCGCACCGGCGAGATCCGTGCCACGGCCCGCAACACCTACACGGTCATGACCAATGCGGATATGAAATTCCCCGACACCCTGGGGGAAGACGGCAAGCTCACGACCCTCTCCGAGAGCCGCTATATGCAGTTCATCCGCTCCCAGGACGGCAAGGTGCGCGCCGATGCCTTCCACAAGCTCTTTGCCACCTACCTTTCCTTCCGCAACACCTTTGCGAGCCTTTACAGCGCCTCGGTCAAGAGCAGCCAGTTCATTAGCACCACGCGCAAATACCCTTCGATGCTCGAAGCCGCCCTCGATGCCGGCAATATTCCCGTAAGCGTCTACGAGCAGACCATAAACGTCACCCACGAATTCCTGCCCGAGCTCCATCGCTATATGCAGCTCAAGAAGAAACTCCTGGGTGTCGATGCGCTCCATATGTATGACCTCTACGTGCCTGTGGTAGAAAAACCGAAAACGCCCTATACCTACGACGAGGCCCGCAGCATCTTGAAGGAGGCCCTGGCCCCCCTCGGCCAGCAGTACCTTGCCGACCTCTTTGCCGGCCTTGACGGCGGCTGGGTGGACCGCCTCGAAAACGAAGGCAAGCGCAGTGGCGCCTACTCCTGGGGCGTCTATGGCGTCCATCCATTCGTACTCATGAGCTGGCACGATACCTACGATGCGATTTCCACGCTGGCACACGAAATGGGCCATAGCATGCATAGCTTCTACAGTGCCAAGAACCAGGACTATACCAATTCCGAATACACGATTTTCTGCGCCGAGGTCGCTTCGACCACCAACGAAAACCTGCTGCTCGAATACATGCTGAAACATGCCGATGAAAAAGAGCGCCTCTATTATCTGAACCTCTATCTCGAGCAAATCCGCACGACGGTCTTCCGCCAGGTGCTCTTTGCCGAGTTTGAAAAACTCACGCACGAAGCCGTCGAAAACGGCGATGCCCTGACTGCCGACAAATTGGAAGGCATCTGGATGGACCTCAACCGGAAGTATTACGGCGATGGCGTCGTGCTTGACGACGAGCTGCGCGCCGAGTGGTCACGCATCCCGCACTTCTACCGCCCGTTCTACGTCTACCAGTACGCGACGGGTTACGCGGCCGCCATGACGCTTTCCGAGAAAGTCCGCACCCAAGGAGAAGCCGCCCAGCAGGCATATCTTGGCTTCCTCGCCAGTGGCGGCAGCGACTACTCCATCAAGCTGCTGCAGAATGCCGGCGTCGATATGACGAGCCGCGAGCCCTTTGCCATCACCTTCCGGAAATTCTCCCAGTGTCTCGATCAGCTTGAAAAAATTATCAAATAATTTCAGCCTGTCAAGGTTTTCTACTTGCACCCCTGTGAAATTTATGCTAAAATACTTATATTGTGTGTTAGGGGCTACTATGCTCCGACAGTTAAGGAGGTGTAACACATGGCAAGTGTTTGCGAAGTTTGTGCAAAGGGTGAGCTGTCCGGTAACAACGTCAGCCATTCCCACCTGAAGACGAAACGTGCTTGGAAACCGAACATCCAGCGTGTCCGCGCTGTTGTTGACGGTGAGGTCAAACGCGTCAACGTCTGCACGCGCTGCCTGCGTTCCGGTAAGGTTCAGCGTGCCCTCTAATTTGCGCATAATATCAAAAGCTGATATATCATAAAGAAAGCGAAAGAGCTCGTCTCTTTCGCTTTCTTTATTTGTATAGGATTTTTCAAATACCCAGCGGCAGCCAATAAGCCTCGGTGGCCGCAATCTCATAAGGCGAGAACCGGGAATACAAGGCACTGGCACTATTCCCCAGCATAAAGCACGATATGGTCTGATAACCCTCCAAATGACCTTCGTCTGTATGGACTTTGATGCTTGCCTGGTCAACATACTTCTGCCACATAACCGTCCTGCTGTCGCGGCGAACAATCTCATCAATGTCAATATCATCACGGGAAATCTGCACAGTATCGTTCTTATCAACCACTGTGATACCGAGGCCTTCCCTACCCCATAACGGTTTCTTTATCCATAAGCAATCGGGATTTTCCGCAATGCCCTTCTCGGCATCTTCCTCAAAATACGACGGCAGCATATACGCCTTTATGGTACTTAATTCCTTAGCCGTGAAGATATCCGCCTCCTTTTGAGCCAAAGCCCAGATAAGGGCCTGGAATCCCTTCGACTGCATGATGATGGCTTCCGGCGGGTTGAACATGGTAAACTTACTGTTCTTGTAGCCGTCCATCAAATCTGTCCCAAGGCTCTCCCCGTCTGCCGTCGTCTCATCAATGAGTATTTCCATAGGATGCAAACGATAGATAGCACTGGCCGCCCGCCCGTCGGGAAGAATAATCTGATTGGTCTCATCAATTCGCAAGGTATAAAACGATTCAAAACGAATCGCATCCTTGGGAGCAAGTCTTCCGACACCTTCTTTCATCGCCTTCATCAGGAATCTTGTCGTCCCATAATCTTCCGTATAATCTTCAAAGCAAGCGAAGATAAACGGCCTCTTGTCAGAAACTCTGCCACTATGCAGGTCAACGGCCGGAGCAGAACGCCAATAAATATTGGCCAGCCAGTTCGTCAAAGCCGTATATTCCGCCGCATTGGGATTCCGGCAGCCGAAATTGTCACAGGCTAACCGATTGGCATAGTAAGCTTCGACCACGGCGCAGGGTGTATCCGCATTTATCTCCACCATCTTGAACTGGCCCCAACGGTCAACCACATAATCAAAACGGGAAAACCAGGTAGGAAGGTTCAGGACATTTTTTTGATGCAAATACGGGATAATCGCCTCAGGTATCTCCATATTCTTCAGGAACTCATTATCGCAGTGCTGGCAGACCTTCACAGCCTTCTGGAAAACATTAAACAATATTTGACTTACCCGCCGGAGATCCTCGGCTTTATGGCAAGGGAGAATCTGGATATCATCGGCCGGATAGCGGTAATCATACCCTTCATAGTCCACAAAGGGCATGATATTCCGGTCAATCGCGTCAATCCAATCCCGCATCTTATTTGCAATAGCCATTCATACTCTCCTTTACGACGACGCACTTCTAGCCCCGGCACTGCCAAAGCCACTTTTCGTACTGCCCACGGAGCTATTGCCCTTAGAGCTGTCGCTACTTTTTCTGGTGCGGGAGCCGCCTCCGCTGTAGCTGCTGCCACCTGACTGATTTTCCCTATCCTGATATACGCCTACAGGCGTTTTGATGTCTTGTATCTTTCCCCCTGCAGGCGTGTATTTGCGCATGGCCTCCGCCCGATAGCTCGCCGAAGTGGTTCGTAGCGGCGCATTTGCTGTAAAGCCAGCAGCGCTCACAGAACCAGACGGATACACGAACCCATGAAACAGGAAATAACTGGCCAGTACTGCCGCCAACGGTGCTGTCCCCGAACAGTAATTGACATTTCCATGTTCATCCCGGCGAAAAGTTACCTCTTCGCCATTATCATAGCGGGCGGTTTCTGTGCCATCCTCATTTTGATGCAATGTATACTTCCGGCCATGGCTATCCAAAAGCTCCTGATCTGCATAGGGCTCGTCATCCACGGGATAGACCACACCCTGCCCAGAATCATTACTTACTTCCATATCGTTTTGGACCGCAGGCTCTGTATCCTCATTACTTCCCTCGGACATCTCTGCCACCACACCTACGCCCACCAGCGACAGCGCCCAAGCGGTGCAAATGAATTTCTTCGTTAGCTTTGCTGTTCGTTCTGACATGTAACTACCTTCTTCATTTTTATAACTATAGTAAGTAGTTTACACTTTCAGTATAAAAAAACTATTAGAATACAAAAAGGCCGGCAGACAAATCTGCCGACCAAAGAAATTTTAATTTTTTAGGAAAAATCTGCATTCTCATTGAGTTCCTTGCGGATTCGGCGCCAGTCGGGACAGTATTTGTCCATTCGCGCCTTGAAGGCGGGGCCGTGGTTAGGTACCCAAAGGTGCGTGAGTTCATGAAGCATGACATACTCAAGGGCCTCAGGCTTGTATTTGGCCAGCTGCAGATTGAGCCAGACGCGGGCCTTTATGACATTGCAGGTACCCCAGCGCGTTTTCATATTGCGGATGCGGCATTCGGCGGCCTTTTTGCCGACGATGTTTTCACAACGAGACAGCAGCTTGGGGATAACCACCCCCAGCTGCTGCCGGTACCAGCCGTTTACGATGTCGCGCCTTTGTTCTGCCGTCGCATAATCCGGCACAGTCAGGAGGATGCGTTCCCCCTTGCGACAGACTGAGGCCTCACGCCCCTTTGTCCTGCGCACTACAAGCTCGCAGGGAGTTCCCCAGACCATTATCTTTTGACCGGTCAAATACTGACAAGTCAACTTCTGCTGCACGATACGCTCGCGCAATACCTGCTGTTTCTTCTGCACCCAGGCAGAATTTTTCTGCAGGAACGACTCGATTTGCGCCCGTTCCATGGACAATGGCGCCGAAATCTCGATATGACCGTCAGGCCTTCGCACCCGCAGGTACATGTTCTTGATGCGCTTGCGCCGAAGATGCACTACCTGCCCTGCGAACGAAAAGATTTCCTCCGGCATATCACTTACGGCGCTTTTCGGACTCGTCAAAGATTGCCTGCAGTTCCTCGCCCGAAAACTCGTATTTCTCATTGCAGAAATGGCAGCAGACTTCGGCATGACCATCGTCGACGAGCGTCTGCAAATCGTTTTTGCCCAGGCTCAAGAGCACCTCACTGATGCGCTCCTTCGAGCACTGGCATTTAAAGGCCAGGTCTGTCGTCGTCATGTAGTTGACGTCAAAACCCTGCAGGAGCTCGGCAATGATGCCCTTAGCATCGAGGCCGCGCTCGACCATATGCGAAACGGAATTTACCGTGCGCAGGTTGGCCTCGAGCTTATCGATGCATTCGTCGGTGGCATCGGGCAGCGGCTGGATGATAAAGCCGCCCGCGCCGATGCACTTGAAATCGGGATTCACGAGTACGCCAAGGCCGACACTCGACGGCGTCTGCTCGGAGACGTAGAGATACTTCGTGAGGTCGTCGGCAATCTCGCCATCGGTGATTTCCGTGCTGCCCGTAATCGGGTTCTTGAGCCCCGTGAAGCGCGTAACCGACACCATGCCCTTGCCGACACCGCCGCCGACATCGATTTTGCCGAGGCTGTTGAGCGGCAGATTGACATGCGGTTCATCGATATAGCCGCGCACAAAACCCTCAGGCGTCGCATCCGCCGTGACTTTTCCGAGCGGGCCATCGCCATCGAATTTTATCGTCAGCGCCTCTTTGTTCTTGAGGTTGGCTGCCATCAAGAGTGCCGCCGTCATCGTGCGGCCCAGGGCTGCTGCCGCTACGGGATAGCAGTCATGGCGGCGGATAGCCTCGTTGACCAGATCCGTCGTGACCGCCGCATAGATGCGCACGCCCTCAGCCGTTGCTTTTACTAAATGGTCTTTCATGATTATTTCCTTCCTAAAAAAGCCTTCCCCGCTGGGGAAGGTGGCAGACAAAGTCTGACAGATGAGATCTTTCCTCTAACCTCATCCGCCCCTTACGGGGCACCTTCCCCAAAGGGGAAGTCTAATACTTAAATCGTATGCTGCATAAGCACTTCGTCGGTATCGATATCATAAATCCGGATTGTACGGTCTTCGAGCACCGCATAGGTGTTACGGCCATCTTCGCGCTTGGAGAGCGCCGCCGAGCCCGGATTCAAGAACACCGTCTGACCGCGCTTTTCAAGCACTGTCGTATGGATATGGCCGCTTACAAAGAGGTCAGCCTTCAGATGGGCCGCCATCTTGTCCTTTTCTTCATCGGTCATGACGCTGTCGCCATGCGTCACGATAATGCGCAGGCCCTCATAAACCACATAGGCATAGGGTGCCTGCACGGGAAGTTCCAGACAGCTGGCATCGACGGACGAATCGCAGTTGCCCTTAGCGATGATGACCGGCACCGGGCAGCTGTTGATTTTTGCCACGAGCCCTGCCGGATTGTAATCGGCCTTCATCGGGTTGCGCGGGCCGTGATAGAGCACATCGCCCGCATGCAGGATCATATCCGCATCGTGGAACGCCTTGTCAAAGGCCGTCTGCCAAGCACCCTCATGACCATGGGTGTCACTGATAATACCAATTTTCATCGTAAACAGCTTCTTTCCTAAACGCGATTAACCGATTTTCTTGAGCAGGTTCGCCATTTCCATAGCGGCCATAGCGCTGTCGACGCCCTTGTTGCCAGCCTTCGTGCCAGCGCGCTCCACAGCCTGCTCGATGTTCTCCGTCGTCACGACACCGAAAATCGTCGGCACCCCCGTCTGCATGCCAACCTGCGCCGTGCCCTTGGAAACCTCATTGCAGACATAGTCGTAATGCGTCGTCGACCCACGGATAACCGCACCAAGGCAGATGACCGCATCGTATTTGCCGCTCTCTGCCATCTTCTTGGCCACCACCGGGATCTCGAATGCACCCGGCACCCAAGCCACATCGATGTCCTCATCATTGCCCTCATGACGATGGAGCGTATCGAGCGCCCCGCTTAACAGCTTACTCGTGATGAACTCATTGAAACGGGCTACGACAATGCCGAATTTGAGCCCTTTGCCCGTGATAAAACCTTCCATTACATTTGCCATGATTTATTACCTCCTGTATTCCTCTTACTTCAACGTCTCTTCGTTCAAGAGATGCCCCATCTTCACTTTTTTGACCGTCAGATAGTTCTTGTCGAATTTATTGGCATGAATCATCAGCGGCACGCGCTCGGTAATCTTGAGGCCATAGCCTTCAAGGCCGGCACGCTTAGCCGGGTTGTTCGTCATCAGCCGAATGCTGGTAAGCCCCAGGTCCGCCAAAATCTGCGCACCAATGCCGTAATCGCGAAGATCCGGCGCAAAGCCGAGCTCGACATTGGCCTCGACCGTATCGCGGCCCTTATCCTGCAGCGCATAAGCCCGCATCTTGTTCGCGAGGCCAATGCCGCGGCCTTCCTGGCGCATATAGAGCACGACGCCCTCGCCAGCCTTTTCGATTTTCTCCAGCGCCGCATGGAGCTGATCGCCGCAATCGCAGCGCATCGAGCCCAAAGCATCGCCCGTCAGGCACTCGGAGTGAACACGCACCAGCACGTCTTTCTTGCCCTTAACGTCGCCCTTGACGATGGCCAGATGACATTTGCCATCGAGCTTGCTCTCGTAGGACTTGATGCGGAAATGACCGAACTTGCTCGGAAAATCAACATCAGCGACCTGCTCGACAAAGGACTCCGTGCGTTTGCGGTACTCGATGAGCGCCTGCACCGTAATCATATGCAAGCCATGCTCCTTGGCAAACTCGATGAGTTTCGGCGTGCGCATCATGTGCCCATCGTCGTCCATGATTTCGCAGCAAAGGCCTGCGGGATAAAAACCAGCCAGCCGCGCCAGATCCGTCGTCGTCTCCGTATGGCCGGCGCGGCGCAGGACGCCGCCCTCGACCGCCCGCAGTGGGAACACATGGCCCGGGCGGCGGAAATCCGACGGACGCGCCTTCGGATCGAGGAGCTTGCGAATCGTCAGGCAGCGTTCATAGGCCGAGATGCCCGTATCCGTCTCATGAGCGTCAATCGAGACCGTGAATGCCGTCTCATGATTGTCCGTATTGTTGACGACCATCTGGCCGATGTTGAGCTCATCGAGACGCTTGCCGTCAATTGGCGTGCAGATGAGACCCTTGGCATATTTAGCCATAAAGTTGACATCTTCGGGCGTAACCGTCGCTGCGGCGACGATGAGGTCGCCTTCGTTTTCGCGGTCCTCATCGTCGACGACCACTACCATTTTGCCATTCTTGATATCTTCAATGGCTTGCTCTACTGTTGCAAAATCTGCCATAATCTTTCTCCTTCATTCAAAAACCGTTCTCGAGCAGGAACGCGCGCGAAAGTCCGCCAGCCTTTGGCTGATTCTCACTGCCGCCCAACATCTTTTCAACGTATTTGCCGAGCACATCGGTTTCAATATTAATTGTACTGCCCGCCTTCTTACTGCCAAGGTTCGTGACCTCGCGGGTATGCGGGATAAGGCTTACCGTAAAATCTGCCTTCGTCACGGCTGCCACCGTCAGGCTGATACCATCGAGGGCCACCGAACCCTTTTCCACGATATAGCGCAGAAGTTCCGGCCCCGCCGCAATCTTCATCAAGATTGCATTGCCTTCCTCCTTAAAGGAAAGGATCTCGCCCGTGCCATCGATATGGCCGCTGACGATATGACCGCCGAGACGGCTCGAAAGCGTCAGTGCCCGCTCGAGATTCACAGGACTGCCCTTTTTAAGCTCCGCCAGCGACGTGCGCCGGATGGTCTCAGGCATCACATCTGCCGTGAAATGATTCTTGTCAAACGAAGTCACGGTAAGGCAGACGCCATTTACGGCAATGCTGTCGCCCAAAGCGGCATCCTCAACTACCTTCTGGCAGTCGATAGCAAGCTGCCCGCCGCCAATGCGCCGGATATGCCCGACCTCTTCAACGATTCCAGTAAACAACGTCTCACCTCCGTACCACATAACCCGTGAGCAGGATATCGCCCGCCAGCGGCTCTGCCGACACGCGCGTAAGCTCTACGGCATCGGAAAGCCTTGCAAAGCCCTCGCCCTCGACCGGCGTCAGCGCCTCGCGCCCGCCAATCAGCTTGGGCGCGATAAACGCCTGGACTTTGTCTACCAGACCTGCCTCAAGCAGGGAGAAATTCACGCGGCCGCCGCCCTCGACAAATACCGAGCAGATTTCCCGCTCGCCAAGTTTTGCCAAGAGCAGTTGCAAATCAACGTGTTCGCCACTGCCTGCCACCAGGATTTCGACGCCAGCTTCCTTCAGCGCCTGCACGCGCTCTTTGGGTGCCTGCTCCGTCACCGCCACGATCGTCGGTGCCGCACCGTCGGTCACGACCTTAGCCGTAAGCGGCGTGCGCGCCTTGCTGTCGACGATGATGCGGATGGCATTTTTGCCCGTCCGGCCCGGAATCCGCGTCGTAAGGCTCGGGTCGTCTTTAAGCACCGTGCCGATTCCCGCGAGAATACCATCGTAGATATCACGCAGCTCATGGACGCGCCGCCTGGAAGTCTCATTGGTAATCCACTGCGACTCGCCGGCAGATGTCGCGATCTTGCCGTCAAGCGTCATCGCGGTCTTGAGCACCACAAACGGAAGCCTGGTCGTAATCCATTTGAGGAACACCTCGTTTAGCGCCACAGCCTCTTCTTCGAGCACGCCACAGACCACCTCGACACCAGCATCTTCCAAAATCTTGATGCCCTTGCCAGCAACCAGTGGATTCGGGTCGCGCATCGCGATGACCACTTTGGCAACGCCAGCTTCCGCTACCGCTTTGGCGCAAGGCCCCGTGCGCCCATAGTGGGCACAGGGCTCCAACGTCACATAGAGCGTTGCTCCGCGGGCCAGGTCACCTGCCATGCGCAACGCATGAACCTCGGCGTGGGGCGTGCCGGCCTTGCGATGCCAGCCAGCCGCCACGATGCGGCCATCGAGGACAATCACGGCACCGACCAGCGGATTCGGCGAGGTACGCCCCTCCGCATTGCGGGCCATCTGCAACGCCACACGCATAAAATCTTCATCCTGCAATCGTATCACCTCAGATTCTTTCATCTTAGGTTTGTGATTGAGACCCAGAAAAAAAGCCAGCGGAAGATTTCTCTTCCCGCTGGCTTAAATTGCATGCAAAACAACATGCCTTTTCTCGTCCCGACTATACGGTCGGCTCCGGAATCTCACCGGATCATGCTCCCTAGGGCTCGCGGGCTATACCGCCGGTGGGGAAATTCTCCCCGCCTCAAAGACAAATCTCAAGTCTTATTATAGCACGCTTTTATCCATCCTATCAATATATCTTGTAATCAGAATTTGAATTTTGCCGTCGCATCCTGCAGCTCCGTCGCCATATTGGCCAGGGACTGGGACGCCGAAGCGATTTCCTCCGTCGATGCCGACTGCTCTTCCGTTGCGGCCGAAATCGTCTGCGTATGCGCAGCCGCCTTGCGGCTGACTTCGTCGATTTCTTCCATGGTTCCGACAATCGAGCTGGCACCGCTCGAAACCTTATGCACCCGCGTATTCATGTCCGCTACTTCTTCCTTGATATCATGAACTTTCGCGATGATACGTCCGAACTGATCGCCGACCTCACGGATAGCATCGGTACCGAGCTGGATCTGCTCCGTACTTGCTTTCATCGAACCAACCGCCTGATTCGTATCGCTCTGGATCGACGTGATATGACGCTTGATGTCTTCGGCTGCTTCCTGGGATTCAGCGGCCAGCTTGCGGACTTCCTCCGCCACCACCGTAAAGCCGCGGCCCTGCTCGCCGGCACGGGCTGCCTCGATAGCTGCATTGAGGGCCAAGAGGTTTGTCTGCTCGGCAATGGCCGAGATCGTCTCCACGATCTTGCCGATCTGCTCGCTGTTCTTGCCCAGCTGCGATACGATGGCTGCCGATTCCTGGGATGCCTGCTCGATCAAAGCCATCTTTTCCATCGCCGACTGCATGAGTGCACTGCCCGCAGCCGCCGTATCGTTGGTCTCATTGGTGCGCGCATTGACATGCTCCATGCCCTTGGCCACATCGTTGATATGGCCGACCACTTCTTCCACGACATCCTTCGCATGATCGACGCTGGCCGCCTGGTCGCTGACCCCCTGGGCCACATCCCCCACGGACACTGCCACGCTGTTGGCGGCCTCAGCCGACTGCTGGGCACTGGCCGTAAGCTCCTCGGAGGATGCTGCCACCTGCTCAGCGGCGGCGCTCATCTTCTGAATGAGACTGCGGATGTTCTTGTTCATGGTATTGAAAGCCTGGGTGAGCTGACCGATTTCATCGGTACTTTCCACCGGCAGGTCGGCCATGCGCAGATTGCCATCAGCCAGCTGAACCGCATGCTCGTTGAGTCCCAAAATCGGCCGCGTGATTTTCTGGGCGAAATACTGGCAGACAAACATCATCAGCGCAAAACCGACGAGCGTCAAAAGACCAAATACCCAACGCATATGCTTGAGCGCTGCAAATACAAAATCCTCCGGCACCGCAATGCCAATCAGCCATTCCGTCGAAGGCACCTTCGCATAGGCAAACACGATATCATTACCATCACTGCTCGTCGTAAAGTAACCGGATTCCTTCCCCTGCATTTCCTTGAAGTGCTCGCCAAAGCCATCGACCTCAGCAAAATTCTGCATAGGTTTGCCAAGGCCGGCCGTCGCGAGGATGTTGCCCGTCTTCTCTAAGATGATGCCCTGGCCTTCGCCATGGTACTCGATATTCTTTACCTGCTCATCGAGTGCATCAAGCGAAATATCGTTGCAGACCGCACCGATAAACTGCCCGTTGGCCTTGACCGGCGCAATGGCCGAGATGATGAGCTTATTCGTGATGGCATCGACATACGCATCGGTGAATTCCACCTTGTCGTCCTTCTTGGCCTGCTGATACCACGGACGTTGCGTCGGGTCTTTTTGACCGGTCAGATTGCCGCCCGTCGAGGAAGCGAAATACTTATCCTCCATGCCGAGCGTGACACCCATGACATCGGCCTCCGACGATGCCGATTGCAGGGCTGCGTTGGTCTGCATGCTGGCCTTGTCCCCATTATACGCCGTCATGACATTGGCCGTATGCGCAGTCGACGCCTGCTTGGCCATAAGCCAGCCATCCACATCGGACACCTCTTTGGCCACCACCGTGCGCAGCTCATTGTCAACACTCTACGCCAGGTCCGAGCTGGCTATATAGTAGCCCGCAATCGACACCACAGCCATCAAGATCCCCATGATCCCCGACAACACTAGAAACTTTTGCTTGATTCCCATTCACATTTCTCCTTCTGCATATGGTATTGGATCTATAAAAACAGCCTGGGCTGTCCTTACCGACTGAAACGATTGCTGCGATTAGTTGCTTGATGAAAGTAAACTATCTCCCATTTGCAAAGAATCCGAGCTGCCATTCCGCAGCCCGGATTCTTTGCTATTTCCCTGCGCCTTCCCCAACAGCCCGCAATGATACACTGTCACAGAAATACGCCTTGCTTTATTAAGAATAGATTATAACACAAGGACAAAAGGAAAGCAAGAAAACCTTTTCTTTTGTACACTTATTGTTTATGTATACATCATATGTACATATATGCTTATATATCAAGATTTGTCTGTGAGGATTACACGCGCCTCGTATGGCTGGAGCCAGCCATTTTTATGCGCTGCGTAATTCGCGATGAGCTCTCTGCCCGGCAGTCCATCCAGCAAATTGCACGGAACCTCCCGCTCCGTCCAGTTCGCTGCCACCGTCAGCACCTGCCCGTCAAGCTCACGCTGATAGGCGTAGATTTCCCCGCTGTCCTCCAGCAGCGGCCGAAACCTTCCATAGACGATGATTGGGTAGGTATGGCGCAGCTTGATGAGCTGCTGGTAATAATAGAACACGGAATCCTTGTCTGCCAGTGCCGCCTTGACGTTGATATCCGTATAATTCGGATTGAGGGCCAGCCATGGCTTGCCCGTCGTGAAACCGGCATTTTGCGTATCGTCCCACTGCATCGGCGTGCGCGCATTGTCGCGGGCCACCGTATCAAAGCAGGCGAGCAGCGTCTTTCCATCCACGAGCTTTTTGTCCACCACGAGCTCCTGCCAGGCATTTTTCTCCTCGATATCCGCGCAGTCCGCTACCGAATGGAAATGCATATTCGTCATGCCGATTTCCTCGCCTTGGTAGATATAGGGCGTCCCCTTCTGCATGTGCAGCACCGTGGCAAGCATCTTGGCCGACTTCACGCGCCACTGCGGCGCATCATTGCCGAACCGCGAGACCGCCCGCGGCTGGTCGTGATTGTCCCAATAGAGACTTCCCCAGGCCTTGCCCTCCAGTTCCGTCTGCCACTTATTGAGGATCTTGCGCACATACGGCATCTTCGGCGGGTTCTTCGTCCACTTGCCGATGACCGCCTCCGAGTTGGCGGCACCATCCGTGTGCTCAAAATGGAAAACCATGCCGAGCTCCGTCCCCGCACTATTGGCGTATTTCTTGGCCTCCTCGACCGTAACGCCAGCTGCCTCCCCGACGGTCAGCAAATCATACCGCGAGAGCACCCGGCGATTCATTTCCTGCAGGTACTCATGCACATGGGGCCCGTTGCAGACATAGGCAAACATATCGCTATAGCCGTCTTCATGGACAGGCCCATCGGGGAAATCCGGATGCTTGCTGATCATCGAAATGACGTCCATGCGGAACCCGTCGATACCCTTCTGGCACCACCAGTCCATCAGGTCAAACACCTCATCGCGCACTTTGGGATTATCCCAGTTGAGATCCGGCTGCTTGCGGCTGAAACAATGCAGGTAATACTGGCCGGTTTGCTCATCATACTGCCAGGCCGGGCCGCTGAAACACGAAGCCCACTTATTCGGTGCCCCACCATCCCGTGGATCTTTCCAGATATAGTAGTCGCGATAAGGATTATCCTTGGACTTACGGCTTTCGATAAACCACGGATGTTCATCCGAGGTATGGTTGACCACCAGATCCATGACGATGCGGATATGGCGCGCATGTGCCTCCGTAAGCAACCGGTCAAAATCAGCCATCGTGCCAAAGTCATCCATGATGGCACGATAATCCGAAATGTCATAGCCATTGTCATCATTCGGCGACGCATAGATCGGCGAAAGCCAGATCACATCGATGCCCAGCTCTGCCAGATAATCCAAGTGCTCCGTGATGCCATTCAGATCCCCGATGCCATCGCCATTGCTGTCGGCAAAGGACCGCGGATAGATCTGATAGATCACAGCTTCCTTCCACCATGCTCGTTTCTCTTGTTCCATACCATATGCCTCCATTTTTTTCTTGACTTACGCTTCTAGACTTCCCTTTTCCTTCGCAAGAAACCTGCTGAAGCGGAAACCAAAAATGGATATCGGTACAATCTCTGTACCGATATCCAAGCAATCATGCCATATGTTTTTCGAGCGCCGCCACGGCATGGCGTACGCAGTCATCGCAGGAGCAAAGCACCTGCTTCGTCTTGATGCCCTTGAGGTCTCCGCAGATGGTTGCCCCGGCAGCCGCCTTGAACTCCGCATTCATTTCGCGGGCGATTTTCTTGCTGGCCACATTGTCATTCTGCATCAACCCGACCACCATAACCGCACCACAGAACGCACCACAGGTACCCTCCATGCTGCCCATACCGGAGCCAAAGCCTGCTGCCCAAGCCTTTATCTCCTCTTCAGATTTTCCGTGCATATCACGGAACGCACACAGCACAGCCTGCGCGCAATTGCACCCGCCATGCAGATATTCCACAGCCTTTTCAGCCCGAACGCTATTTACTGCCATCATGATTCCTCCTAAAATATAACCTGCCTTTATCTTACACGATTAACCCCCAAAGTGCAAAAAAGAATCCTGCCGTCAGACAGGATTCTTTTGCGTTAGGCCTGAATGTCAACCAGAGCGCCGAGATTGGGGTCAAGGCTTGCTTCCATCTGCTCGAGAAGTTCTTCCGGGCCTGCCTCGGCCGTCTCCATCGCCATCTTGAGGACAGCGACGCCCATATCCTGACCGGCCTGTGCCTGATGCATGCCTACCGACATAGCGGCAATGCTCATATCCATATCGTGCACCTCCTATCACACATCCTTGTGCCATATATATTATCGGCTGAAACAGCCAAATACTTAAATAGCAAAATGCCTGCCAGGGGCACCGCCCCCTGCAGGCACTATCTTGTCATTCACAGAAATATTTCATCGAAGTCTTCTTCCACTCTTTCTTGGAATAGAGCTTCGTATGCTCGCTGATGCCGCAGGCCTTGCCGAGTTCCTCGACAATCTGCTCGCATTCCTCACGGCTATGGCCATGCACCATCGTATAGAGGTTGTACGGCCAGTCCGGTGCCGTATTGCGGTCATAGCAGTGCGAGACCGACGGGCTCGCCGCCATCTTCTGGGCCACCTCATCCAGCCGTGCCTCAGGCACCACCCAGGCGACCAGGACGTTGGCGCTGAAACCGACCTCACGGTGGCGCAGCACCGCCCCCATCTTGCGGATGACCTTCTGCTCTTCGAGCACCTTGACACGAGCCAGGAACTCCTCCTTCGAGACCCCCGCCTGATCAGCAAGCACCTGATACGGCTCGGCGACCAAGGGGAAATCTCCCTGCAAGGCGCGGATTATCTTCTTATCAAGTTCTGTCATTGCTGTTTCTTGTGCCATCATCTCTACCCCGGTCTTCCTCATCAATGCAGCTTGAACTGTACATTGATCTTGTATTTCTTGTTCGCCTTGAGATTCAGCAGATCCTCAACGCCAGGCAGTGCCTCGACCTCATCGAGGATCTTCTTCTCCGTCTCCAGGCACGGCGTCAGCAAAGTGAACCAAAGGTTATAGCGGCCCTCGCGCTCATAGTTGTGCGTGGCCCCCGGGTAGCGGTTGATGGCCTCAGCCACCGTCTCGATCTTGTCCGGCTCGACACGCAGTGCTACCAGCGTGCCCTTATAGCCCAACTTGTTCGAATTGAAGAACGTGCCGATGCGGCGCAGGTATCCCTCCTGCTTCAGCATCTGCAAGCGCGTCAGCACCGTCTGCTCATCGGTGCCCAGCTCGTCAGCCAATGCGGCGAATGGATGGCTGCAAACCGGCAGATTGCCTTGCAGCAGATTGAGTAAAGACTTGTCAAATGACGTAAGCTCTTTCATGGTATATCCCTCTCCCTAATAAATACACCGTTCCGATTCTTATCTATGCTGCTCATTTCCCCCAGATGTGAATCGGATTCATATTTCTTTACTCTTATTCTACCAAACTATCCCCAATGACGTCAAGTAAATCTGAACGGCCTTCATTTTTCAGTGACGAATACGGCAGCACCGACAGCTCCGCGACGCCGAGCTTGCGCTTGATGGCCGCAATGCTTCTCTGCCGCACCGTCTTGCCAATCTTGTCGCACTTCGTGGCCACGATCAGCACCGGAATATTGTTCTTTACGAGCCATTCAAACATCTCGACATCCGAAGCCATCGGTTCATGACGGATGTCGATGAGCTGGCAGACGAACTGCAGCCGCTGGGAAGTCAGCAGATATTCCTCGATGAATTTTGACCAGATCTTGCGCTTCTCCTTGCCCGTCTTGGCATAGCCATAGCCTGGCAGGTCGACAAGATAGAAGGCCTTGCGGCCCTCGACCTCGGCAATCTTTAGACCGACTTCAAAGAAATTGATGGTCTGCGTCTTGCCTGGCTGCGAGGAAACGCGCGCCAGATTGTTGACCCGTGTCAGCGAATTGATCAGCGACGACTTGCCGACATTCGAGCGGCCGATGAAGACAATCTCCGGCAGATCGTTTTCCGGATACTGATCCTTCTTGACCGCCGAAGCCACATACTGGCCCTGGGTGATGATGACTCTATCCTTCTTTGTGCTCATGCTTTCATCTCCTTCATGAAGAAACCTTCCCCAAAGGGAAGGCTCTTCTTACATCAATGCGGTTTTCAATACCTGATCCATCGATTCCACTGGCACAAACTCCAGCTTCTCGCGGACCGATTCGGGTATATCTTCGATGTCGCGTTCGTTATCCTTCGGCAGGATGATTGTCTTCATGCCCTCACGATAAGCAGCCAGCACCTTCTCCTTGAGCCCGCCGATTGGCAGCACCGTGCCGCGCAGCGTGATTTCACCCGTCATGGCCACGTCGCTGCGCACCTTGCGGTTTGTCAGCGCCGAGATCATGGCCGTTGCCATCGTGATGCCGGCCGAGGGGCCGTCCTTCGGGATAGCTCCCTCAGGCAGATGGATGTGGATGTCTTCCTTCTCATAGAAGTCCTCTGGCAGCTTCAGCTTGTCCGAGCGGCTGCGGATATAGGTAAGGCCTGCCTGCGCCGACTCCTGCATGACATCGCCGAGCTGACCGGTCAATATCAGCTTGCCCTTGCCCTTGAGCACCGAGACCTCCGTCGGCAGCAGCGTGCCGCCGACCTCTGTCCAGGCCATGCCGGATACGACACCGACCTGCGGTTTCTTCCTGCCCTTGGGATCGAGATACTTGACCTTGCCGAGGAAATCAGTCAGATTCTTTTTCGTCACCTTGATGGGTGCCTCTTCGCCCTCGACAAGACGGCGCGCCGCCTTGCGGCATACCTGCCCGATGACGCGCTCAAGCTCGCGGACGCCAGCCTCGCGCGTGTAATTCTCGATGATCTTGTCGATCACCCCTGCCCCGAAGTGGATATCCTTGGCCTTGAGCCCGTTCTGCTCACGCTGGCGCGCGACGAGATAGCGCTTGGCAATCTCGCGTTTCTCGATTTCGGTGTAGCTTGACAGCTGGATGATCTCCATGCGGTCGCGCAGAGCCCGCGGGATATTGCTCAGGTTATTCGCCGTGACGATCCACATGACTTTTGACAAGTCAAAGGGCAGCTCGATGAAATGGTCGCTGAACGTCGAGTTCTGCGCAGGGTCCAATACCTCGAGCAGTGCCGCCGACGGGTCGCCACGATAGTCCATGCTGAGCTTGTCGACCTCATCGAGCAGGAACACCGGATTGCAGGTGCCCACGTTGCGGATGCCCTCGATGATACGGCCCGGCATGGCACCGATATAGGTGCGGCGATGGCCGCGGATTTCGGCCTCATCGCGCACACCGCCCAAGGAGGCCCGCACGAACTCACGGCCCGTCGCCCGCGCCACCGACGAGGCCAACGACGTCTTGCCGACGCCTGGCGGCCCCACGAGGCACAGAATCGGCGCACTCTTGTCCTTGGCCAGCTGATGCACAGCCAGGTAGTCGAGGATGCGGTCCTTGACCTTCTTGAGGCCATAGTGGTCATGGTCGAGGACCTTCTGCGCCTCGCCGATATCGACGGTATCCTCCGACTGCTTGCGCCAGGGCAGATCCAGCAGCCAGTCGATATAATTGCGGATCACATTGTTTTCCGCATTCATGCTGCTCATACCATCGAGGCGGTTGATTTCCTTCTCCACGGTCTTCTGGACCTGCTCAGGATAATCGCCCTCCGCCAGCTTGCGGCGTGCCTCCTCGATATCGGCAGTCTTGCCGTCCTTATCGCCGAGCTCCTCGCGGATGGCCTTGATCTGCTCACGCAGATAGTAATCCTTCTGGATCTTATCCATCTGCTTGCGGACCTTGCGGCCGATTTTTTGCTCCAGCTGCAGGATCTCGAGCTCACGTGCCAGCACCTCGTAAAGCTTCTCCAGGCGCGCCTTGATGTCGATGGCAGCCAGCAGTTCCTGCCGCGTCTCCAGCTTCAGGTTCAGATGGCTCGCGATGAGGTCAGCCAGCCGGCCGGCATCGTCGATGATGGCGACAGATACCAGCGTCTCAGGCGGGATCTTCTTCGAGAGCTTGACCCACTCCTCAAACTCATGCACTACGGCACGATTCAGTGCTTCCATGCCCATCGACGTATCGATCCTGTCTTTATACTCTTCGATGTCGACTTCGGCATAATTCTCGGTCTCGCGGTAAGCCTTGATGATAGCGCGGTGCTGGCCTTCGACCAGCACGCGCACGCTCTCGCCCGGCATCTTGACGATCTGGCGGATTTCAGCCACCGTACCGACCGTATAGAGATTTTCCATCTTGGGTTCATCGACTTCTGCATCCAGCTGGGCCGTCAGCATGATCTCCCGATCATCCACCATAGCCTGCTCCAGCGCCGCCATCGAGCGGGTGCGTCCCACATCGAGATGAATCATCATGTACGGAAAAACCATCATGCCGCGCAGTGGCAGCAATGGCAAAGTACGTATCTCGGCCATACTATCCCCTCCTTTTCTTTTTAGATAAGAACAAGGCGCTGCCGCGGCAGCGCCTCATTTTATTCCGGCTGCCGTCAGGCAGTCTCTTCTTCACTGTCCTTTGCCTTCTTATCGATGGTCAGGACAGGATCTTTTTTGGTATTGACGGTGTCCTTGGTCACCCGGCAGGCCGTTACGCCCGGGATCGACGGCACATCATACATGACATTGCGCATGATTGCCTCGATGATAGAACGCAGGCCGCGCGCGCCAGTCTTGCGCTTAAGCGCTTCCTTGGCAATCTGACGCAGGGCATCATCATCAAACTCCAGCTTGACGCCATCCATATCCAACAGCTTCTGGTACTGTTTGACCAGTGCATTCTTCGGCTGGGTCAGGATGCTGATCATCGCCTCTTCATCGAGCGAATCCAGCGTCACCACGACCGGCAGACGGCCGATGAACTCCGGGATCAGGCCGTGCTTCAAGAGATCCTCCGGCAGCAGCTTGCGCAGGGTATCGCCCACGGAGCGCTTGCGTTTGGACTTGATATCGGCGCCGAAGCCCATCTGCTTCTGGCCCAGACGGCCCTCGATGACCTTCTCGATGCCATCGAAAGCACCACCGCAGATGAACAGGATATTCGTCGTATCGATCTGGATGAGTTCCTGATGCGGATGCTTGCGGCCGCCCTGGGGTGGTACCGAAGCCGTCGTGCCCTCGAGAATCTTCAGCAGTGCCTGCTGGACACCCTCGCCCGACACGTCACGCGTGATCGACGGATTCTCCGACTTGCGGGCAATCTTATCGATCTCATCGATGTAGATGATACCGCGCTCAGCCTTCTCCACATCATAGTCCGCAGCCTGAATGAGCTTCAGGAGGATGTTCTCGACATCCTCGCCGACATAGCCGGCCTCCGTCAGTGACGTGGCATCAGCGATGGCAAACGGCACATTCAGGATACGGGCCAGGGTCTGGGCCAGCAGCGTCTTGCCGCTGCCCGTCGGACCCAGCATGAGGATGTTCGACTTCTGCAGCTCCACATCCTCACCTTTCACGGTCCCCATGTTGACGCGTTTGTAATGGTTATAGACAGCAACCGCCAAGCTCTTCTTGGCTTCGTCCTGACCGATTACATACTGATCCAGGGTAGCACGGATGTCCTTCGGTTTTGGGACGTCCTTGAGTTCTACCTCTACATCTTCGCTGAACTCTTCCTCGATAATCTCATTGCAGAGCTCGATGCATTCATCGCAGATATAGACACCAGGACCAGCAACCAGCTTGCGCACCTGTTCCTGCGTCTTGCCGCAGAACGAGCACTTGAGCTGTCCTTTTTCATCCCCAAACTTCAACATTCCATCACCCCTTAGTCCTTAGATTCCGTTTTCTTGCTTTTTTTCGGACGGGTAATCACTTCATCAACGAGGCCGTAGGCCTTAGCCTCCTCAGCCGTCATAAAGTTATCGCGCTCCGTATCGTTGTTGACCTCTTCCAGCGTCTTGCCCGTGGCATTGACGATGATATCGTTGATGACATCACGGATACGCTGGATCTCACGGGCCTGGATCTGGATGTCCGTAGACTGACCCTGAGCACCGCCCAGCGGCTGGTGGATCATGATGCGCGAATTCGGCAGGGCAAAACGCTTGCCCTTGGCACCTGCCGTCAGCAGCAGCGAGCCCATGCTGGCTGCCTGACCAATGCAGATGGTCGACACGTCCGGTTTGATATACTGCATGGTATCGTAGATAGCCAGACCGGCAGTAACAACACCGCCCGGGCTATTGATGTAGAGGTAGATATCCTTGTCCGGATCCTCAGACTCGAGGAACAGGAGCTGTGCCACGACTACATTGGCTACATTGTCGTCAATCGGACCGCCCAGGAAAATGATGCGGTCTTTGAGCAGGCGCGAATAAATATCATACGCGCGCTCGCCCCGATTCGACTGCTCTACTACCATTGGTACATAACTCATAGATATACCCCCATTATCAGGGTCTGCTTACTCAGCAATGCTATCGATGATGAACTGTGCCGTCTTCTTGCGGAGTACGGATGCAGCCAGATCGCCGATACGACCCTGCTCCTTGATGATTTTCTGAACCTGCTGCGGCGTAGCGCCATAAGCAGCTGCCATAGCAGCAACTTCTGCATCCAGATCCTTAGCTTCAACCTTGATATCCTCAGCTTTGGCAACTTCTTCCAGCATGAGATCCGTCTTGACGTTCTTCTCAGCCGTCTCACGGTAATCCTCACGGATCTTGGCGATGTCCGTGCCAGCATACTGCAGGTACTGCTCGAGCTTCATGCCCTGCTGCTCGAGGCGCATAGCCATTTCCTGGATCATGGACGTTACGCGGTTGTCGATCATGACAGCCGGGATGTCAACCGTCGTGTTGTTCGTAGCCTGCTCGATTGCAGCGCTCTTCTGGTCATTCTCAGCCTTGCGCTCAGCGTTCTCCTGCAGGTTCTTGCGGATGTCAGCCTTGAGCTCATCGAGGGTCTCGAAGGTGCTGACTTTCTTAGCGAGCTCGTCATCGATAGCCGGCAGCTCTTTCTGCTTGATGCTGCGGACCGTGCATTTGAACGTAGCGTCTTTGCCAGCCAGCTCTTTTGCATGGTACTCTTCCGGGAACTTGACGTTTACTTCCTTCTCCTCGCCGATCTTAGCGCCGATCAGCTGCTCCTCGAAGCCCGGGATGAAGCTGCCGGAACCGATCTGCAGCGGGTAGTCCGTGCCCTTGCCGCCCTCGAAAGCCTCACCATCGACAAAGCCCTCGAAATCGAGCGTCGTGAAGTCGCCATCAGCAACAGCAGCACCTTCCGGAGCATCAACCATCTTGCCCTGACGATCCTGGAAGTTCTTGAGCTGTTTCTCAACGTCTTCGTCTTTGATCTCAACAGCAGCCTTCTCTACTTTGAGGCCTTTGTATTCGCCGAGCTTGACTTCCGGACGCGGCGTAACCGTAGCCTTGAATACGAGATCCTTGCCGTCCTCAAGCGTAACGATATCGATGTTCGGGCGCGTTACCGGCTCGATCTTCTGCTCAGTCAGAGCCTCATCGAAAGCTTTCGGAGCTACGAGATCGAAAGCTTCCTGCATCAGAGCATCCATACCAACGTGACGCTCAACAATCTTGCGCGGAGCTTTGCCCTTACGGAAGCCCGGGATATTTACACGGTTAGCCAGACGCTTAGCTGCACGCTCAACCGCCTTGGAAACCTCTGCTGCTTCAACTTCAATCGTCAGAGTAACCTGCTGGTTTTCACCATTCTCAACCGTAACCTTCATTGTCTGAAATGACCTCCTGTAATATCTGTTTCTAAGTGACGACACAATAAAACTATTTTACCATCTACTATGTCATACTCTTGTCATAATAACATAAAGTGCGCAGAAACACAAGAATTTCTGCGCACAGCATTAAATATTTGTCAAAAAGTCAAAAATCACTTCACCAAGCTGCTCATACGCTCAATCGGCATCGTAAGATCCACATGACCGCCGAGCGTCTCCACCTTGTTTCCCTCAATCAGGATCTGTACCTTTTTGATTTCCGGGAATTCCGTCAGCGTGTTGACCACAGAGCCGACCAGCATCTCTTCTCCCGTCGAGCCGCCCGTGAAGTGCTTGACAAGATCCTGGTTGAAGTCAACATAGGCCGTATCACCCTTGACCTTGACGCTCTTGACCTTCGCCTGCTTCGGGATGATCGTGGTCTGTCCCTTTTGCTTCGTACCGGTCAGCAGGGATTTCATCGCCGCTGCATATTTGCCCGCAGCATCGGTTTTGATGGTGCGCTTAACGGCAACGAGCTTCAGTCCCTGGTCATCCGGATAGTAGACCTTGATGTCCAGTTCCTTCGCCGCCTCTTTCTTATCGGCCGAGGAGACAGCCGCACTGCCAGCCGATACTGCCCCATTGCCAGAAACAGACGCCGAAGAGCCGTTCACCGTCCCCTTCTCGTTGTTCGGGTCGCAGCCAGCCGTCACCAGCAAAGCCAGCGTCATCATCGCCAGCAGGATGTATTTCATTCTTTTCATCATCTATCACCTCTTCATATATCAAACGCTGCGGAAATAGCGGGATATCGCCCGGGCCACAGCCATCGCCAGCTTCTGCTGCTGGCTGCCTGAGCTCAGCAGCCGTTCCTCACGATAGTTCGAAATGAAGGCCAGCTCGATAAGTGACGACGGCATATTCGTATGCTTGATGACATAGAAGTTCGCCGTCTTCACGCCGCGGTTGAACAGCCCCATCTCCTTATCGAGTTCCTCATTGAGCAGTGCTGCCAGCCGCTTGCCCTGCCGTGAACCAGCGTAATGATACGTCTCCATGCCATTAGCCGAAGGATTCGAGAAGGAATTGCAGTGGATCGACACAAAGATCTCTGCCGAAGGATCGAAATTGGCTACATTGCAGCGCGCTTGGAGTTCCTGGGCCGCTGTACTGTTAGGCCCATAGACATCCACATCCTTCGTGCGGGTCATGACCACGCGGGCACCGGAGTTCTGCAGGATCGCCTGCACCTTCTTAGCTACCGCCAGCGTGACTGTCTTCTCAGCCACCCCCGTCGGGCCCACGGCACCGCTGTCACTGCCGCCGTGCCCTGCATCGATGACCACCGTATGTCCCTTCACGCCACCGACACTGCCTGCGGCAGGTTCCCCTTCGGGCTCCAGGATATCGATGACCAGCCGGTACGGCTTCTTGGCCTTGCGGTCGCGATCCAGCGTATAAACCTTATAATTTTCCGCCTGTACATCACTTGTGAAATCGATGCGTACCTGCGTATGATTGCGCTGCAATTCCGCAATGCGGACACGGCTGGCCAGACTGCTTTTCATTTTGATTGTCTTGCGCAGCTCACCCGGCATCGTATTTTCCATATCAATGACCAGCTGCTTTGTCAGATACGGTCTTGTCGAGACCTTGTACTCGAGCTTGTCACGATCCATGCCAATCTCAATGCGCAGGGCCTTGCGGCCATCAACGGTCGTCTCCGAAGTCTGGAAATAGTTCAGCTCATGGTCCTGCACCGGACGTGCAGCTTCCGCCGCCCCCGGCAGCAGCATCATGACAGCCAGCAGGACGATTCCCGCCCAACTTGCCCAGCGGAATAGCGTATTCATCAAGGTTCCTCCTTAGTTTCCCCAGCCTCTTACTCTTTGAGCAGATCCAATGCTTCCTGTTCAGCCTGTTCTGTCGCTTCCTTATCATAGGAAAGCTCCAGCTTCAGATAGTCGCCTTCCCCTACCTGTTCGGGCAGGCAGCTCACAGGAAAGTTTACCTTCTTCATGTCATCACCGAGCAGCAGGACAGCCAGATCGCCCTCTATCCGGTCGATATATGCGCTTATCATTGTGCCGCCCCCTGTTCTGCCGTCACCTCATAGCTATTGCCATCGGTCGTCACCGTTATCGTGCCATTCTTATCGGTCTCATAGACCTTGGCCTTGAAGACCTCACCTTTGTCATTCTTGACGATCTTCGTCTTCTTCGTCTTGCCATCGCGGCGGTCCGTAAACTTCGGCTCAGCCAGATAGCGTGCCAGGATGTCCGGATGCGGATGTCCATAGTCGTTGCCCTGACCGCAGGAAATCAGCACCGTCTCCGGCCATACGGCCTTGAGGAAATGCACCGACGATGCCGTAGCACTGCCATGATGGCCAGACTTCAGGATGGTGCTGCGCAGATCTGCCGAATGTGCTGCCAGCAGCTTCTCCTCGGCATCTTTTTCCGCATCCCCCGTCAGCAGCATCGAAAATGCGCCGCAGGTCAGTTTACCGACTACCGATTCATTGTTCGGATCGTGTTTATACCCCGGCGTTGCACCTTCTTTCGCCAATTCAGCCGAAGGATACAGCGCCTTAAACGACACCCCGTTGCCAAGATCCAGCACATCGCCATCCTTGAGTGCATGGCGCTTGATGCCCTTGGCTTTAAGTTCTTTCATATAGCCGATGTAGATCTTGGACGTCGACGGCATGCCGTTGTCGTAGACCTCACCGACTTCATATTCCTTGAGCAATAACGCCATGCCACCGATATGGTCAGCATGCGGATGCGTCAGGATCACCTTGTCGATCCTCTTGACGCCAGCCTTGTCAAGCTCGCGCTTCAGCTTGTCGCGCTCATCGACATCACTCGTATCGACAAGCACCGTCTGCTCGGCCGTCTGCACGAGGATAGCATCCCCCTGCCCGACATTGAGCATCTTTATGGTCAGCTTGGCCGCCTGGGAACTCTCCACGGCAGCCGCCGTGCTGCTGGCTGCGGAGCTGCCGCCCGGCGCAGCGCCGCAGCCAGCCAGCACCGCGGCTGTCAGCATGACCAGCCCCAGTATTATCCCTATTTTCTTTCGCATGTCTGTCACCTCAAATCACCTGCAAGATATGACGGTAAATCCCCTCGGCCACGCCATCCTCATCTACGGATGGCAGGACAAAGTCAGCCTTGGCCTTGAGCTCATTGCCGGCATTGCCCATGACCAGGCTGGTACCGACCGCATCCATCATCTCCAGATCGTTGAGCCCATCGCCGAACGCACAGCTATCAGCTGCAGGAATCCCAAGATGCTCCAGCGCTCGTTCGATGCCTGTCGCCTTCGAGACATCCGCCGAGTATATCTCCATATATTTGAGCAGCGTCGGATCGATGAGGCCTGTAAGCCCCGGCCAGGCCAGCAACTCATGGAACAAGCCTCCCGCGTGCGGCGTCTCCGACAGGAACTCGATCTTGCCGATCTGCATTCCCGCCAGTGACGGGTCATACTCACGCACAAAATGATCCAAGCGGATATCGATAGAAGTGTATACCTTCTCCAGCGCCTTGTACTCCTCCTTCAGATAGACCGCAGGATGACTCTCAAGGATGTATTCCACCTGATTCTGCTCGGCTGCTGCAATCATCTTCTGCACCGTCGCCAGCGGCAAATCCTGCCGGAAGATGACCTGGCCTTCGACCAGCACGATAGCGCCATTCATCAGCACATGCCCATCAAACAGATCCGGGTCGCGCATCTCTTCGCTCAGATAGGCATAGGGCCGTCCCGAAGCGATGAACGTATGATGGCCAGCCTTGCGCAGCGCGCGGATGGCATCCTTCACCGGCGCGCTGATATGCGTCTGCTGGCGATGGATGTTGATGAGCGTGCCATCGATGTCAAAGAAAATTGCCTTTCTCTTATCCGTCATGAAAAAAAAAGACTCCAATCTCTAGTAAACATAGAAGTATATCCACCTCTATACTACTAAAAATCAGAGTCTCATTCAAGCACTTTCAGGCTTCCAGACGCCTGTTGCCTGTTTTTTAATCTACATGCACCTGCTTGGCCTCAGCAGACAGGCAGAGTTTCTGCTCCGCTGCCAAGAGCTCCTTGGCAGCTTTGAGCTGGAGCTCAACCTGTCCATAGGAAGTGCCTCCCAGCGAGTTGCGGTTCTTGACGCAGGTCTCAGGGCTGATAGCCTCCTTGATATCATCGCCGAAAAGCGGCGAGAGCGCCTTGAACTCCTCGATGGTCATATCCTCGAGATACTTGCCCTTAGCGATGCAGTCATGCACCGCCGTGCCCGACACGGCATGTGCCTTGCGGAATGGCATGCCCTTCTTGACGAGATAGTCAGCCAGGTCGGTCGCGTTGGAGAAGTCCTCCGTCACCGCCTTCATCATGACATCCTTGCGCACCTTCATGCCGCGGATCAGCTGCGCGTAGACAGCCAGGCTGAACTTGACCGTATCAATGGCATCGAAGATGCCTTCCTTGTCTTCCTGCAAATCCTTGTTATAGGCCAGCGGCAGGCCCTTGACCGTCGTCAGCATCGCCATCAGATGGCCGATGACACGGCCGCTCTTGCCGCGGACAAGCTCGGACACATCGGGGTTCTTCTTCTGCGGCATCATCGACGAGCCCGTGCAGTGCGCATCGTCCAGCTCCACAAAGGAGAACTCGCGGCTGCACCAGAGGATCGTCTCCTCTGAAAGTCGCGACAGATGCACCATCAGGATCGAAGCCGCGCTGAGGAATTCGAGGATATAGTCGCGATCGCTCACGGCGTCGAGACTGTTCGTATAGATATTCTCGAAGTTCAGCTGCTTGGCGACAAACTCGCGGTCAATCGGGAACGTCGTGCCCGCCAGGGCTCCCGCCCCCAGCGGCATGATGTCAGCCCGCTTGTAGACACCCTCGAACCGTGCGAAATCGCGCGAGAGCATCCCGAAATATGCCAGCAGATGATGGGCAAACAGGATGGGCTGCGCACGCTGCAGGTGCGTGTAGCCCGGCATGATGGCATCGCCATACTTCTCAGCCGTCTCCACCAGCGCCTGCTGGAGGTTCTGGATTTCCTTCTGCACCTCCACGACCTGACGGCGCACATACATGTGCGTATCGAGCGCCACCTGGTCGTTGCGGCTGCGCGCCGTATGCAGGCGTCCGCCAGCTTCGCCGATAGCATCGGTCAGACGCTTCTCGATATTCATATGGATATCTTCGAGGTCCACCGAAAAGTCGAACTTGCCATCTTCAATCTGCTTGAGGACATCCTTGAGCCCGGCGATGATCTTATCCTTATCCTCTGCCGAGATGATACCGCATTTGGCCAGCATCGTCGCATGGGCGATGGAGCCCGCGACATCCTCGTGGTACATCCTCTTGTCAAAGCTTATGGAGGCCTGGAACTCATTGATCATCTCATCGGTGGTCTTTGTGAACCGGCCGCCCCACATTGCCTCACTCATTTATTCGTCTTCTCCTGCATCAGGGCGCGAACCTTGAGCGGCAGGCCGAACAGGTTGATGAAGCCCGTGCCATCTGCCTGGTTGTAGACATCATCATGTTCAAACGTCACGAATTCCTGGCTGTAAAGCGAATACGGGCTCGTGCTGCCTGCAGAGATGATGTTGCCCTTGTAGAGTTTGAGCTTGACAGAGCCCGTGACCGTCTGCTGCGTGCTGTTGACGAAAGCATCGAGAGCCTCGCGCAGCTGGCAGAACCACATGCCATCATAGACGAGCTCTGCATAGCGTACGCCGACCGTCTGCTTGTAATGGTACGTTGCGCGGTCAAGGCAGAGATACTCGAGCTCACGATGTGCATAGTAGAGCAGCGATCCGCCCGGATTCTCGTAAACGCCACGGGACTTCATGCCGACCAGGCGGTTCTCGCAGATATCGACAATGCCGACACCATTGCGCGCACCGATCTCGTTGAGCTCCGTCAGGAGCTCGACAGCGCCCATCTTCTTGCCATTCACGGCCACCGGCTCGCCCTTCTCGAAATCGATTGTCACGTATTCCGGCTTATCCGGTGCATCTTCCGGCGCCTTGGAGATCAGGAACATGCTGTTCTTCGGCTCGTTAGCCGGATCCTCGAGGTCAGAGCCTTCATGGGAAAGATGCCAGATGTTGCGGTCCATGGAGTAGGTCTTGTTCTCCGTTGCGATGGGGATGCCATGTTTCTTGGCATACTCAATCTCAGCGCTGCGGGAATCCAGATCCCACTCACGCCACGGAGCGATCAGCGTGATGTTCGGAGCCAGTGCCTTCACCGTCAGCTCGAAGCGGACCTGGTCATTGCCCTTGCCCGTAGCACCATGAGCGATAGCATCCGCGCCTTCCTGCTTAGCGATCTCGACGAGTTTCTTCGCGATGATCGGACGTGCAAAGGACGTACCGAGCAGGTATTTATCCTCATAGACAGCACCGGCCTTGAGCGTCGGCCATACATATTCTTTCAGGAACTCTTCCTTGAGGTCTGCGATGTAGACCTTGGAAGCACCAGACTGCAGGGCTTTATCGTGGACGACATCGAGCTCATCGCCCTGGCCGACATCGGCGCAGGCAGCGATGACTTCGCAGCCATCATAGTTTTCTTTGAGCCAGGGAATGATGACGGAGGTATCAAGACCACCGGAATAAGCGAGTACGACTTTCTTGATCTGTTTCTTTGCCATAGAAAATTACCTCTTTTCCTCAACCTTCAAATATCAATCAGCACATGGTGAGTGCCATAATAGCTTTCTGGGTATGCAGGCGGTTCTCCGCCTCATCGAAGATGACATCGGCATTAGCCTCAAGCACCTCTTCGGTGATTTCCTCACCTCGGTAGGCCGGCAGGCAATGCATGACGATGACACGTTTGTCGGCGCCAGCCAGCAGCTCCTTGTTGACCTGATACGGTGCAAAGATCTTCTTGCGGGCATCGTGCTCATCCTCCTGGCCCATGCTGGCCCAGGTATCGGTGACGACGATATCTGCATCCTTCACGGCCTCTTTCGGATCCGTGACGAGCGTGATCGACGCCCCCGTCAGTTTGGCATCCTCGATGGCCTGCTTCGTCACCGTCTCATCAGGACGGTAATCCGCCGGCGTCGCAGCGACGAACGTCATGCCAGTCTTGGCGCAGCCATACATATACGAGTTCGTCATATTGTTGCCATCACCGACATAGGCCATCTTGAGTCCCTTGAGGTTCTTGCCTTTGAGCTCCTGGATCGTTAGCAAATCCGTAAGCACCTGGCAGGGATGCAAAAGGTCCGTCAGTGCGTTGATGACCGGAACATCTGCCCACTTGGCCAGCTCTTCGGCACGGTCATGACCAAAGGTCCGGATCATGATGCCATCGAGATAGCGGGACAGCACGCGCGCCGTATCCTTGATCGGTTCGCCGCGGCCGAGCTGCAGGTCACGGTTCGAAAGGAACAATGCCTGTCCGCCGAGCTGATACATGCCCGTCTCAAAGGACACGCGGGTCCGCGTCGACGACTTCTCGAAAATCATCCCGAGCGTCTTGCCCTTGAGCAGGTGATGCTCGATGCCAGCTTTCTGCTTGGCTTTGAGTTCCTTGGCCAGTGCCAGGATCTCCTGCACTTCATCCACCGACAAGTCGTGGATAGATAACATATCTTTCCCCTTCAGCATCAAACAACCTCCATTACTGTAAATCATGTCCGTCACTATTGCATATTATAGCACTTTAGTTTTCACTTGTGAAGAGAATTTCGGAATTATTTTGTATACATATGCAAGAATCATGCATATTTTCTTAAAACCTCATCGAGGACAGCCACGACCTCATCCACCTGCTCCTGCGTGATGATGAGCGGCGGGATGAAGCGCAGCACCTTGCCGACCGTGCAATTGATGATGGCGCCCTTTTCCAAGCAGTCATTGACAATATCGCGGCCATGCTCAGCGCTCGTGAGCTCTGCCCCCAGGATGAGGCCCGTGCCGCGGACCTCCTTGATGAGCGTTGGATATTTATCCTTCAATGCTGCAAGTTTATCCTTGAAATACAAGCCCACCGTTTCAACATTATGCAGGAACTCCGCCTGCGGGACTGTATCGAGCACGACATTGGCAGCTGCGCAAGCCAGCGGGTTGCCGCCAAACGTCGTGCCATGATCTCCCGGCTTGAAGGCGGCCGCAACCTCATCGGTCACAATAAAGGCGCCGATTGGCACGCCGCCAGCCAGCCCCTTGGCCAGGGTCACGATATCCGGCTTGACGCCATACTTCTCATAAGCAAAGAACTTGCCCGAGCGGCCGATGCCCGCCTGGATCTCATCGAAGATCAACAGGGCATGATGCTTGTCGCAGAGCGCCCGCACCTTCTTGAGATAGTCATTCTCCGGCGTATAGACACCGCCCTCGCCCTGGATCGTCTCCAGCATGACGGCAGCCGTCTTGTCACTCATCAGCGACTCGAGTTCCTCGATGTCGTTGTAGTGCACATAATCGAAGCCAGCCGGCAGCGGGCCGACGCCTTCCTGATAATGCGGCTGGCCCGTAGCCGTGAGCGTCGCCAGCGTACGGCCATGGAAGCTGTTCCAAGCCGTGATGATCTGCGACTTCTCGGGATCGATCGCATGAGCATATTTGCGCGCGATCTTGATGGCACCCTCGTTGGCCTCAGCCCCCGAGTTGCCGAAGAATGCCTTGCCCAGCCCGCTGAGCTTCACGAGCTTGGCCGCAGCATCAGCCTGGGCCTGCGTATAATAAAGATTCGAGCAGTGGATCAGCTTGCCCGCCTGCTCCGCCACTGCGTCAACGAGCGGCTTATACGCATGCCCCAGCACATTGACCGCGATACCGCCGAGAAAGTCGATGTACTTCCTGCCATTGTTGTCCCAGACATAGACGCCTTCGCCATGGTCGAGAACGATCTTATAGCGATTGAATACCGGCACATAGCTGGCCTTGTCCGTCGCAAATATTTCCTGATCCGTCTGTTTCATAAACTACTCCTTATATCCAAACACGCTTACCGGACCACCTGCGTACCAATACCCTGTGAGGTGAAGATCTCCAGGATGATGGAATGGTCGAGACGCCCATCGATGATATGCGTCTTGCCCGCCCCCTGCTCCAGCGCCTTGAGGCAAGCCTCGACCTTCGGGATCATGCCGCCAGCGATGATGCCCTCGCGGATATACTGACGGGCCTCCGGCAGATGCAGCGTCGAAATAAACGTGCTCTTATCGTTGAAATCCTTATAAATGCCCTCGATATCGGTGAGCAGCAGCAGCTTCTCTGCTTCGAGAGCCCCCGCCAGCTCTGCTGCCACATAATCGGCATTGATGTTGTAGCTTTCGCCATCGCTGCCAACACCGATTGGCGCAATGACCGGCACATAGCCCTGATCGAGCAAATCCTCGACAATGGCCGTATCGACCTTGTCGACCTCACCGACATAGCCGATATCCACCTGCTTCGATTCATCCCCCTCATAAACCGTTGCGAGTTTCTTGCGCGCCGCGATGAGGCCCGCATCCTTGCCGCTGAGACCTACAGCCCGCACGCCGCGGCGATTCAGGAGATTGACGATTTCCGAGTTCACCTTGCCATCGAGCACCATCTCGGCAATCTCGACGGTCTCCTCATCGGTCACGCGCAGCCCGGCCACAAAGGAGGACTGCTTGCCGACTTTCTTGAGGAAGCCCGTGATCTCCGGGCCGCCGCCATGGACGATGACCGGACGGATGCCGACGTATTTCATCAGCGCGATATCCTGCATGACCTTTTCCTTGAGGTCATCGTTGATCATCGCGTTGCCGCCATACTTGATGACGATGGTCTTGCCGTAGAATTCCTGGATGTAGGGCAGCGCCTCAACGAGGATGGCCGCTTTGTTTTCTGGTGTGAACATACTCTGCCTCCCCCTGCGCCATCAGGTGTGGTATTCGCCGTTGATCTTCACATACTCATAGGAGAAATCACAAGTCCAGACCGTAGCCTCTTCCTCGCCAGCGCCCATATCGATATCGATGACAATATCGTGCTCCGCCATGACCTTGCGCAATGCCTCTTCATCGAATTCTGCACCGACGCCATTGGCATACACCGGAATATCACCGAATTTCACGACGGTCTTCTGGGGGTCCATCGGCACGCCGGCATAGCCGACTGCACAGATGACGCGGCCCCAATTCGGGTCCTCGCCAAAGAACGCCGTCTTCACCAGCGGGCTCTTGGCTACGCTCATGGCAATCGTCTTGGCATCGGCAAACGACTTCGTACCCTTGACATTGACCGTCAGGAACTTCGTCGCACCCTCGCCATCGGCAGCAATGCGCTTGGCCAGCCCCTGGCACATCTCCTGCAGCGCAGCCTTGAACGCTTCATAGTCCTCGCCTTCCGTCGTGATCGTTTCATTGCCAGCCGCACCATTAGCCAGAACGATAGCCATGTCGTTCGTGCTCATGTCACCGTCAATCGAAATCATATTGAACGATACCTCGACAACCTCCGAGAGCGCCTTCTGCAGCAGCGAGCTCTCGATGGCAGCATCCGTCGTGATGAAGCAGAGCATCGTCGCCATATTCGGCTGGATCATGCCCGAGCCTTTGGCAATAGCCCCCAGACGGACCTGCTTGCCGCCCAGCGCGACCTCTGCCGTGCAGGTCTTCGAATACGTATCCGTCGTGATGATGGCGTTGCCAGCCTTCTCGCTGCCATTTTCATCAAGCTCTGCCACTGCCTGCTTGATGCCCTTTTCCATCTTATCCATCGGCAGATTGACGCCGATGACGCCTGTCGAAGCGACAATGACATCACTGGGCTTGCAGCCCAGCGCCTCAGCCGTGATCTGCTGCATAGCCTGTGCATCCTTTTCGCCCTGCTCCCCCGTGCAGGCATTAGCACAGCCAGCGTTAGCCGTGATGGCGTGCGCCGTGCCCGTCTTGACGACCGCCTTTGAAGCAAATACCGGTGCTGCTGCTACAGCATTCTGCGTGAATGTCCCCGCAACCGCTGCTTCCTTCTCCGTATAGATAACCGCTACGTCAAGATTGCCGCTCTTCTTGATGCCCGCCTTGACACCGGCAGCCTTGAATCCCTGCGGGAACGTCACGCCCGCTTTTGCATTCTGTTCGTTGATCATAACCAAATTCCTTTCTATCCATCAGGGGTACATCGGCACATTGTCGAGTCCCAGTTTTTCCTCAAATCCACAGGCGATATTGAAATTCTGCACAGCCTGTCCCGCCGCCCCTTTGACGAGGTTATCGATGACCGAAAGCACGATTACGCGCTGCGTGCGTTCATCGATATGCCAGGCAATATCACAGAAATTCGACCCGCGCACATCCTTCGTTGCCGGATAAGCGCCGCGGCCCAACAGGCGGATGAAATATTCCTTGCCATAAAGTTTTTCGAAGGCTGCATCGATAAGCTCGGGCTGCACACCATCCTTGAGCGTCGCATAACAGGTCGACAGGATACCACGCGACATCGGCACGAGATGCGGCGTGAAATTCAGCACCGTCTGCTCGCCCGACAGATCTGTGATGGCTTGCTCGATTTCCGGCGTATGACGATGCTTGGCTACGTTATAGGCCCGGAAATTATCGTAGAGCTCCGGGAAGTGGTTCGGCTGCTTGGCCGAGCGCCCCGCGCCCGATACGCCGGACTTGGCATCGATGATAATCGTATTGACGTCAATCAGATGCTGCTTGGCAAGCGGTGCCAGCGCCAGGATGCTCGCCGTCGTGAAGCAGCCTGCATTGCCGATGATCTTAGCCTCGCGGATCTTCTCACGGTACAGCTCAGCCAAGCCATAGACCCGCTCCGCCTCGGGATGCGTATGCGGGACATGATACCAGGCCTCATACACCGAGGTATCCGTAAAACGGTAATCCGCGCCGAGATCGATGATGCGTACAGGCATGCCAGCCAGTGCCCTGCCCACTTCCATTGCATGGCCATGCGGCAGACCGATAAATACGAAATCGCTGTCCGCACCGATTCGCCCGATCTCCTTCATGCTCTCCAGCTTCATATCGTAAAGCCCTCGCAAATGCGGGTAAAGATCGCTGATGCATTCTCCCGTATGGCTTTCCGAGGTGATGTGTACGACCTCTGCTTCGGGGTGGTTGTACAAAATGCGTAAAAGCTCGGCGCCAGCATATCCTGTAGCGCCCAGGACACTAACTTTCATACGTTTTCCTCCTCCAACTTGTTCTTCTGGAATGGATAATCCTCTTATAGTTTACTGCTACGAGGTGTACTATGTAAAGCATGTTTATAATTATACATCTTGTATGCATATTTTTGCAAGTGTTTTTCGAAAAATATGCAGCGAAGCGTGAAAAAAGCGAAAATCATGCTATAATATAGAGCATCTACAACAAAGGAGCATTACATGAAAAAATCAACAAAACGGAAGATACGTTTCCGCATCTTCCGTTTCATCTTTTTGCTGTGCCTTATTTTTTTCCTGGCATTCTTCCTTGCCGGCGGCACCTCCGTGTTCTCGCCGCGCACCTGGCAGCATTTCGGGGACTTCCTGCCGAAGCTCGAAAGCCAGCTGCCAGCTATCCAACAGACCACCGAGCCGGTGCCAATCGGCACGGTTGACCGCCTGAGCCGCATCATCTTCATCCGGCGTGCCGTAGCCAGCCGCATCAATCCGGATACCTATGTGAAGCTGCGCGATATCCCTGTATCGCTCCAGCACGCGGTCGTCGCCGTGGAGGACAACCGGTTCTACAGCCATCACGGCTTTGATCCCCAGGGCATCATGCGCGCCACCCTCGTCAACCTCCAATACGGCCAGATTGAGGAGGGTGCGAGCACCATCACCCAGCAGCTTGTCAAGAACCTCTTCCTCTCCCATGAGCAGTCCTTCGGACGCAAAGCCGAAGAACTGCTGCTGGCCCTCGACATCGAAGCCAACTACAGCAAGGATGAGATTCTCGAGCTTTACCTCAACACCATCTATTACGGCTCCAACTTCTACGGCATCGGCCCGGCAGCCGACGGCTACTTCGGCAAGCGTCCTGCCGATCTGCAGCTTCCCGAGGCAGCCATGCTGGCAGGACTGCCCAACGCGCCTTCACTCTACTCGCCCTACGTCGACTTCATGATGGCCAAGAAGCGCCAGTTCATCGTCATCGATGCCATGGTGCGCAGCGGCTACCTTGATGAACACGAAGCCGAGTCCGCCAAGATCAAACCAATCTATCTCGCCCACTAAAAAAGAGAACCCTCTCACTTGAGAAGGTTCTCTTTTTTAGTTTATCCCGATTATTTTTTCTTGCTATTCGTTTTCTGCTGCTCCGTTGCTGCACGCTCAAAATGTTTGTAGAACTGCTGGCAAAGGTTCGTGAACGTCTCGACATTATCGTCCTCGCTACGGTTAGCGCGAATCTCATAGGTATAGAGCAATTCATTCGTACCAGCTTTGTAAACCTCAAAGAAGAACGTCGTACGGCTATTGTTCGCAACCGTCAATACAACATATGCATCTGCATACTTTGCTACGTTTTCCTTGTAAATCTTAGCAGCCTGACGACGATCGAGCGATTTTATGTCCGTATTTGCCGCTTCTTTGATTTTGTTGGCGACTTCATCATAGGAGACAACATACATACGTGCCACGTTGCTGGCATCGTATTCGATTTGCGTCAGCATCGCCTTATCTGGCGCTTTTTCCTTAACCGGCATATATAGTGGTGACGCTACAGCAATACGCTTCACCGTCGTAATATCTGCGCCTTCCTGTATCGTTTCTCTGTCCGCATTAGCAAAAGCTACCTGCGTGCTGAAAACTACCATGCAAGCAATAACCAGCATCTGAATAATTTTTCTCATGGATCAATTCCCTCCATACTGAATAAATTTCGCGAATCCCTATCGCATTCTTCTCTATTCTACACTATTTGCGCCGATTCTGCCAGTCATTTTCTGAAACTTTAATGAATGCTGAATGTTAGCCCTGGGGATAAATCCGCTTTTCCACCGCCTTGGCCGTAGCTGTCACAGCCAGCCCGCCCTCACTCGTCTCGCGCAAGGATTTCGGCAAGGCCTTGCCAATGCGGTTCATCGCTTCGATGACCTCATCGACGGGGATGAATGACTGCACACCAGCCAGTGTCATATCCGCTGCCAGCATCGCCTCTACCACGGCAAAGCCATTGCGCTTGACACAGGGCACCTCGACAAGCCCCGCTACAGGATCGCAGACCAGCCCCAAAAGGTTCTTGATGGACAGCGCACAGGCATTGCCGACCATCGCCGGCGTCCCGCCGGCAAGTTCTACCAGAGCGCCAGCCGCCATGCCAGCCGCCGTGCCGCACTCGGCCTGGCAGCCGCCCTCAGCACCTGCAATCGATGCATTCTGGTCAACCACCATGCCGATGCCAGCCGCCGTGAACAGAGCCCGCACAATCGCTTCATCGGAAAAGCCGCGCTCCTCGCGTGCTGCATAGAGTGCCGCCGGCACAATGCCGCACGAGCCTGCCGTCGGGCAGGCAACGATGCGCCCCATGACTGCATTGACCTCACTGATGCCGACTGCATAGGCGGCTGCCGCCAGCGTCTGCTTTCCCATGTATCCCTTCGCACGATACGCATAGAGCCGCTTGGAGTCACCGCCCGTCAGTCCGCTGACCGAATGCTCCGTATTGACGATCCCACGCTCGATCGATGCCTGCATGATTTCCCAATTCTGCTGCATGCCTGTAAGGATTGCCTCACGGCTGCGCTGGCTGTCGTGCATCTCCCGGGCAATCACGATTTCATGGATTGGCAGCTCCTTTTCCTCCGCCAGCGCAATAAGCTCTCCCATCGTATTGAAATTAATCATCGTTCTATTCCATCCTTACTTATCCACAGACTGCTCAAATAGCCGGAATCGCAAAAGCATTTTCGACCTCGTAAACCTCACGGCACTCGTCGACTACCTCTTCGGCAGGCTGATCGTCAAGTTCCATGATCATCATGGCCGTCTCCCCACGATTCTGCCGCGATACGCGCATAAACGCGATGTTTACCTCATAGCGCGAGAGAATCTGCGTGACCTGCGTGATGACGCCTGGCCGGTCGCGATGAATCGTGATGAGTGCTGGATATTGACCGGTCAATTCCACCGCATAACCGTCAATATTCGTAATCATGATATTACCACCGCCGACTGAAGCCCCGCGCACACGCGCCACACGGCCGGTAATCCCCACGAGATAAATGACCGCCGTATTGGGATGGGCCTCCTCGAGATTGACCGGCTGGAAATTGTACGCCAGCCCCTGTTCATCGGCCAGGGACAGTGCATCGCGGATGCGTTCATCATCCGGGGCAAAGCCCAGGATGCCCGCAATCAGCGCCTTATCCGTGCCATGGCCGCGATACGTGCGCGCAAAGGAGCCATGCAGATTGATTTCCGCCCGCACCGCCGGCTCGCCCAAAATCTTACGCGCCATAAGTCCCAGCCGCACCGCTCCTGCTGTATGCGAACTCGAGGGGCCGATCATCACCGGCCCGACAATATCAAAAACTCCGTGCATATTACCACCTCAACAGATAAAGCCTTCCCCCGCAGGGGAAGGCTTCATTGACTAGTCATTCTTACTTCAGCAGGCCATGATTGCGGAGCGCAGCTTCGAGCTGGCGCTCATGCTCCGGCTCCATCTCACAGAGCGGCATGCGCAGCGGACCGGCATCGTAGCCGAGTTTACGCATAGCAACCTTGACCGGAATCGGATTGACTTCGCAGAACAAGGCATCGATAAGATCTGCATAAGCAATCTGCAGATCCGCCGCCTTCTTGACATCACCGTCAAAATAAGCCTGGCACATATCATGCGTATCTTTCGGTGCCACATTCGAAAGCACCGAGATGACACCCTGGCCGCCAAGCGACAGGATGGGCACGATCTGATCGTCGTTGCCCGAATAGATGACAAGATCATCGCCAACAGCAGCCTTGAGGCGCAGGATCTTCGACAGATCGCCATTCGCCTCCTTGACCGCTACGATATTCGGCACTTTCGCAAGCTCGACATACGTAGCTGTCGTGATCCCAACGCCCGTGCGCGACGGTACATCATACAGGATAATAGGGATATTGACAGCCTCGGCAATCGCCTTGTAATGGGCGATGAGACCTTTCTGCGTGCATTTGTTGTAGTACGGCGTCACAACCAGCAGTGCATCAGCACCAACTTCCTCGGCGTACTTGGACAAGGATACTGCATACGACGTCTCATTCGAGCCCGTACCGGCAATGACCGGGATACGGCCCTTGACCTGCTCGACCGCGAACTTGATAGCCGCGCGATGCTCAGCATCGGTCATCGTAGCTGACTCGCCCGTCGTGCCCGTGATGACGATGGCATCCGTACCACCAGCGATCTGATCCTCAATGATACGTCCCAGCTCAGGGAAATTGATGCCATCCTCTGTATACGGCGTGATGATAGCGACGCCTGCGCCTCTGAAAATTGGTTTTTTCATGAAAAAGCCCCCTACAACATTATCCTGTATAGCTTATCTTTTCCTAACATTATCACATGATATGTGGCGAAAGTCAACGCAAAGCCCACGTTTAGAGTGCAGGTCTCACCTCGCCAAACACCGCCTGATTCTCCTCGATTTTCTGCTGGCCGCCGAATACGCAAAGCACCTTCTGTGCCATGCAGTCCTCGACCAGGCCGGCAAGATTGCGGACATCCTGCTGCCGCGCATCAAGGATCTGCTCGCGGCTCTTCTGGCGATCAGCCTTTGTAATGCCGCGCAGCCAGCATGTAGCCGCCGCACTGCCCTTCATCTGCGGCGTCAGCGGCGTATCGATGCCGCTCATCGTACCGATGATGAACTTGTCCATCTCCCGCTCCGAAGCCTCGAAATTACGGATATAGTCAGCCGTGCCCGCAAAGACATCCAAGGTCTCCGTGAGATTCGGGTCGCGATACGAACCGAAATACATCATGCCATTGCGGTTGAAGCTCGTGAAGGCACCATAGGCACCGCCCTGCACACGGATCTTCGTCCAGAAGTAATCATAGCGCAGCAGCGTCTCCAGCACATGCATGACGCCCGTGAAGGAGTAACCAAGCTTCAGGAAATTCGCCCCCTGGCCGACATACTGGACGCGGCTCGACGAGGTCAGACCCTCATTGCGGGCAGCAAGCTCCCAACGGTACGCCTGGGCCGGGAAGTCTGTATGGCAGAGCTCTTGCTGGAATGCCGCAAACACATCAGCAAAGGCCTTGTAGTCGCTCTCCCGCTCGGTAAGCGACAGGATCAAACGATTGCTGTTGAAGAGTTTCGGCAGGAGCTCTGCAAAGACAACCTGCATCTTCTCCATGCCAGCATCGAAGTCAGCCAGGAACTCCTTCACGAACTGATAGAAGGGCAGCCCGCCCTCATCCGCATAGCGGCCAGCTGGCGAAAGATAGCCTGCCAGACGCGATGCCACGACCTGATGCGCCGAGCGCTGCAGGTTGAGCTCCATCGCTGCCTGCTCCTGCTCCAGCAGCTCACGCACACGCTTCTTGTCCGTGAACTGGCTCTGCGTCAGGATTTCCTGCAGCAGCTGCAGCAGCTCCGGGAGTTTTTCCTTGAGCACCTTCGCCTTGATCTTGAACTTCGGCGCACAGGAATCCGGCTCACCATTCTTCGTATACGTCACAACATCATAAGTGATGCCGCCTGTATGCAAATTCTTGAGATTCGCCAGCTCCGCATAGCTATGCGCACTCGTATCAACGCTGCCGATGATCTCGCTGAGCAGGAACGCATACGGCAACTGCTCCTGCGGCACCGTCTGCGCATCGAAGAACAACGTCAGATACACGATGCCATGCGTCTCGACATCACTGAACAGCACCTTCGTGCCTGCAAGGTCAAGCTCCTTGAGCGGCAGCTCATACGCCTCCCGGCGGATATCCGAGAGCTTCAGCACCGGGATCGTCGCCAGCGCTTCCTCAGTCTCTGGGCTCTGCTGGCGCTCCTTGAGGGCCTTCGTCGCCGCGATGACATCCTCGATTTCCTGCTTGCTCAGTGCGGCCTTCTTAGCCGCAAGTTCCTGTACCAGCTGAGCCTCACGCTCAGCAGCCAGCGTCCGGCTCGGTGCGAGCGTCAAAAGCGTCGCATGATTATTCTGCAGGAAGTATTTGCGGATAAGCCCTTCGAAATAGCCGTTATCGAGGCCTTCCTTCATCGCCTGCAGGATTTTCTCATAGCGCAGGACATCCTCCGGCTCACCATCATAGAGCCAGGTCTTCATCGCACGGATGCCATAGACAAGCCCCTTCGGTGCCGAGCCGAAATCCGACTCACGTAGACGGAACTCCAAGAGGTTCAGCGACGCTTCCATAAGCGTACGGTCAAGACCCTCAGCGGCCAGCTTCTTGAGCGTCGCCATGACCAGCTCATAGAAGGTATCGGCGCGGTCAATCTCCGAATTGCTCACAATGATGCTGAAGAACGGCTGCAGCATGTCCTCCTCGAAATTCGAGTCGACATCCTTGCCAATCCGGGCATCGATCAGCGCCTTGCGCAGCGGAGCTGCCGGCGTGCGCAACAGCGCATGCTCCAGGATCTCGAGCCCCATCATGTCCACAACGTCCAGGCTCTCACCGACCACCCAGTTGAGGGACAGGAAGGACTTCTCTGCCGTCTCGTCATCCTTGCTGACCGGATACTCCTTCGCCACACGCTTGAGCGCTGCAAAGGATGGCTGACGGTCAATCTGCGATGCCACCTCGATGCGGTCAAAATGGCTCAGATACTCCGCATCAAGATAAGCAAGCTTTTCCTCGATATCCAAATCGCCATAGAGATAAATGTAGCTGTTCGACGGATGATAATACTTGCTATGGAACTCCACGAACATTTCCTGTGTCAGCTGCGGGATAGCCTCCGGATCGCCGCCCGACTCATAGCCATACGTCGTATCGGGATAAAGTGACGTCATGATGCGGCTCTCGAGCAGATCATCGGGAGCCGACAGCGCGCCCTTCATCTCATTGTAGACAACGCCACTGTATTTCAGTGGCTCCTCCGGCGTCTCGATCTCGTAATGCCAGCCCTCCTGCATGAGGATCTGCGGATTCTCGCGCATATTCGGATAGAATACCGCATCGAGATAGACATCCATAAGATTCTGGAAATCCTTGTCGTTGCGGCTAGCCACCGGATACATCGTCTTATCCGGATACGTCATCGCATTGAGGAACGTATTGAGCGAGCCCTTGACGAGCTCGACAAACGGCTCCTTGAGCGGATACTTGCGGCTGCCGCAAAGCGTCGAATGCTCAACGATATGCGCAACACCTGTATCATCTACCGGCGGCGTGCGGAACGAAATCGAAAAAACCTTATTATCATCGTCATTCTGCAGGAAAAAGACCCGCGCCCCCGTCTTTTCATGCTCGAAAATCCAGGCCGTAGAGTCCGTCTCCTGAAGTTCGTTCTTGCGTATTACCTTGAAACCATGGATCAAATCGCTCTTGGTCAACAAATCTCCCCCTTATCTATCGGTCAATCTCTACTATTATATCACATCGCCCCCGCACGTAGTAACCCCTGCAATTCCTCACGCGTCACAGCGTACGTACCTACACGGGCAACAACCCTGCTGGCTGCCAGATTTGCCAGATACGCGCCCTCGCGGGGATTCAGCCCGCCAGCCAGGGCCAGCGCGAACACTGCCGCAATCGTATCGGTAGCACCGAGTACATCGAATAGTTCCTGCGCCTTTGTCGGAATATGCTTGACCACATCATTTCCCACCAGCGACAAGCCCTTCTCCGACCGCGTCACGATGACATTGCGCACGCGGTACTTGCGCATCAGATAATGGGCCGCCTTCTCAATCGCCGCATCTTCATTTTCCACGGGCTGCAGCAGCACCTGATTCACGCGTTTCATATTCGCCACCACATAGTCCGCATGCGCATAATTTACCCAGTTATGCCCGCTCATGTCGACCACGACCGGCACGCCATGATTATGACAAAGCTCGATGATTTTTGCGCACGACTTCTCCGTGCAGGCACCATTGTCATGATCGGAAATGACCACGCAGTCAAGGCTCTCATTGAGCCTGCCGCCGATGTACTGCTGGAACGCCTCCGCATACACCTCAGCCACCGCGCCAACCTGCTCAAAATCCAGGCGGAACATCTGCTGGTTGCCGCTCATGATACGCACCTTCGTCGTCGTCGGACGATCCGTGCGGATAAGCCCCGCGCTGTCGATGCCATGATCCGCCAGCTTCTCGACCATGCTCACACAATGCGCATCATCGCCGACGAACCCCGACAGCCCCGTCTGACAGCCAAGCACCGACAAGTTATAAGCAATATTGGCCCCGCCACCGAGCTTCTCATCCGACGAATGTACCCGCGTGATCGGCACCGGCGCCTCCCCTGAGATACGCGTCACCTCACCATAGTAATACTTGTCCAGCATGATATCGCCAACTACCAACACCTTGCAAGCCGACGTCTTCTCCTCCAAGAATTGGCATAACCGCTGATTATCCATAACGCATCCTCCCCACATCATATTTATGCTTAAAGTATTCGCGCCGCCAAGACAAAATCCTGCCAGTATACTTCCATCCCAGCTTTTATGTATACATCTGATTCTATAGAATTTACGTTCTAAATGTGATAGAATATATGTGTGAGGAACATATATTCTCATACGATACTTCTCTGTATATTGCAGAGACATCCATCATTATTTATAATAAGAAGAAAGGAAGGTTTACCATGAAGCAGAGTCATGTCCCTACCGTACGTTCCTATGACCCCACCAACGATTTGCTCTTTAAGTTCGTCTTTGGTCGCGAAGAACGCAAAAACATCACCTTGCAGCTCATCAATGATATTCTTGGTCGTGATGGTGACGATGCATTTGTCGACCTGCAATTCCGCAATACGGAGATATCTCCCGACAAAGATACCGATAAACTCGGTCGCCTTGATATCTTTGGTATTCTAAACGACGGCAGCCGTATCGACATTGAAATGCAAGTAGTCAACCGGCGCAACATGGAAAAACGTACGCTTTTCTACTGGTCGCACATGTACCTGCACTTTGATTCCCTCCACACCGGTGACGATTACGGCACACTGAAACCTGCCATCTCCATCAACATCCTGCGCTACAGTTTTCTCCCCCAGGAAGATCCTCATGCAGCCTATGTCCTCTACAATCCAAAAACCCACCATCGTCTGACCGATGATCTTGAAATTCACTTTCTCGAAATCCCTAAATACAAGGATAAACCCATCCAATCTATGGACCGTATCGAAAAATGGTTAGCTTTTTTTGCCAACAAACTCGATGAAGACAAAAAGGAGGAACTCGCAATGAAAAATACAGCCATCAAGGATGCTATGCAGGCATCTGACCGCTATATCATGGACGACACCGCCTACCGCGAATATATTGCCCGCGAATCGGCCATCTGGGACTACAACAGCGACCTCAAAGCAAACCTTGCCGAAGGATTCAAGCAAGGCCGTGAGGCAGGCATGAAGCAAGGGCTCGAGCAGGGTCTCGAGCAAGGGCGTGTACAAGGCCGCACTGAAGGCGAACGCAGGGCACATGAATCTATGGCTCTCAACATGTTACGCGACAATATGGATATCAACCTAATTATGAAATACACCAGCCTATCCGCTGAACGCATTGCCGAACTTGCAAAAGAATTATAAACATCCCTTAAAATAAAACAGAACCGCTGTGCTTAATACACTAAGCATAGCGGTTCTGTTTTATTTTATTTTCCTTGTTTCGTCTCCGACTTACCGCCCCCGGCCATATCGCCGAGCGCATACTCACAGCACTGCTGCACCAGATTATTGACCGACACATCCTGCGCCTTTGCTACCTCGGTCAATCGCTCCAGCAAATCCACCGGTAGCCGAAACGTCTTATTCATCATCTCGGAGTTCTTCTTTACCACAAACATAAACGATTCCCACTTCCTTTCCATACCGCCTTGTAACCATATGTCCATCAAAGGAGCTGTATATATTCCATGAAATTCTGTTTATTCACCAGCGCCGTAGTCGTCGGACGCCCCAAATCTTCCCGTGCACCGATAGCACTTGCTACTTCGATGAAATGAAGGCCTGGCGTTGTCTTGGCAGCTTGCAACACCTTGTCCAATTCCGCAAAGGACGATACTTTACTGACCGTATCATAGCCGCAGGCCTTAGCAATTGTCGACAGGTCAGCACTCTGTGCTACCGTCGGCATCCCGCCTACCGTTTCATGAGCGCCATTATTGATGACGATATGCACAAGGTTCTGCGGCTTCACTGCCCCCATGACCGCCATTGCTCCCATATGCATAAGCACTGCACCATCGCCATCGATGCACCAGATTTTCTGCTCTGGTTTGTTAATGGCAACGCCCAACGCAATCGATGACGTATGTCCCATTGAGCCTACTGTCAAGAAATCATACTTATGACTCTGCCCATTTGCTTCTCGCGTCTCAAAGAGTTCGCGGCTGGCTTTGCCTGTTGTCGAGATGATTGGGGCTTCCTCGGACACAGCCACGATATGCTGGATGATTTCCTCACGCAGCATCTGATTGTCGTTCTTATAGACCACTTTCTCCTCATAGGACAGCGCACCCTTACGGATGACAAAAGCCACATTCTTGCCTTTCTGCAACAATGTCTTGTACTCTGCCAGCACAGCCTGCAGTTCCTCAACAAGAGTATAAGGGCTGTCGCAGCAATAGCCATCAACTGGTCAATGAGATCAATACTATAAAACCGCAAAACCTTTCGCCCTCGAGTAATTTCGTTATCCGCCAGTGCCGCCAACTCATGCCGTCGCTTCCCCAATGCAAGGAACAATGACAAAAACGTCACACACAGTAAAAACCACATTGTCATTTCCATTCCAATAGCAATTGCCCCCATAACAGCCCGAAGCACAAATCCTGAAGCAATAATCATCACATCAATAATAACGACATGCTTTAGCCGCAAAGTATAGCAGATATTTATAATCACATAGGTTAAAATATGGCAAAAGCAACCTACATTGACCATATACGCTAACAGCCCACCCACAAGCCATAACAAAATAGACCATATATAGGCCTGAATAATGCTAATCTTACCTGAGGCGATGGGACGATTACACTTTTTAGGATTGTACCTATCATTTTCCGCATCGACAATGTCATTAAAGAAATACACCCCACTGCCGGCCAAACAAAAGGAGCAAAAAGCCATAGTTACCAGCAACAATTTCCCCTCAACAAATAAACTTCCTCCAAACAGCAATGCTGCGTATACAAGTATATTTTTTGTCCATTGATAGGGACGCATCTCCTGCAAAATACACATTCCCAATAATTATCCCCTCCGTAAGATGAATGTCAAGAAACACATTCATCCCAATTATGATAAACACTAAAAAACATCCCCCCATACTTTTTACTACACTTAGCAAAGCCAAAGTTCATACTCAAATAATATTCAAAAGCATAAAATTATAAATTATACAAATACTTGCCACATTCAACATCTATAAATAAGGAATACTAGAACAAAGTCTTCAAAGTGGTGTACAGAAAAATCTATGCAGAAAAAAATCCACAACGGATTAAATAGTGTCTAATCATACATAGTTACACAACATATCATAATCTAATAATTTTTGATATACTACCATCTTTACTCCATCTCAGCGCATTTTCATAGTCTTCATTTGTATCAAATTCTATCCAACCATTATTAAAATGAATTGCCTTAACTTCTTTTCCAGCTTCAATTATTGCATTAAGCAGATCTGTCATATATGCCTGTTTTATCGTCTTTCCGGATTGTTGCCACGGTTTATTCATAAATGATTGATATGCTTCCCCCATAATTTTTTGAATAAACTTTAATCCATTAACAGAAAATTTCAAGATCCCTATATATCTAGCACTAATATTACCTGCAGATGGATTTTCAAGACCAAGCTCTATTATATTATCTTTATCATCAATTACTAAACTTTCAGTATCAAAATCCACCCTTCCATAGCGCTTCACCCAATATTCTTGCCAATTATCATCCACCGCACATGCAAAATCCGCTTTTAATTCCATCATTTTCTTTAACATATCATCCTGAAAAAGAACATCAGAATAGCTTACAATGATGTCATCATCAAACTCCGCTTTAGCCTCCATTAATGACTCAACCATATTAGTATTAGCGTAATTCTTATTTGTATAATATTTTATGCCTTCATATGATATTTTATCTGCAGCAAATCCACGAACAATTATTATATCCTCAATTCCACAATCTCTATATACTTCTATCTGGCGTTCTATTAATGTTTTCCCCATAAAATCCAGCATTCCCTTGGGTAAATTTTTAGTATATTTCTTTAAACGTGTCCCTGATCCAGCTGCTAAAATGATTGCTTTCATTTTTCAAAACCTCCTATAAGTGTCTTCAATAAATTTATATCATTTTTTCTAAATGATTTTTCTCTTTCTGGATGCCACATAGTCCCTATAATAGGTAGTGATTTATGACGAATCTTTTCAATGACGCCATCATCAGCTCGCATTACAGCGACTAGTTCATTACCATCCAACTTTAAACATGCTTCATTATGATAGCTATTTACCTCAATCGAATCTTCAATTCCAGTAATAGTATGGTATTTCGCAACATGTCCATCTACCTTTACTAAATTATTTCCAAAATAATCCAAAATAGACTGCATTCCGCGACAAAATCCGTATAAAGGGATTTGCCTTTTTACTGATAAATCGATCAGTTTTCTATCTGTATCATCTCGTTCAGGAGCATCGCCACCATACTTTACCAGACTATTTCCTCCGACTAGGACAATACCATCAGGATCAACATTATCAACAATTTGCTCGACGATCTCCCAATTATTCGGAACGGATATTGGTAAATAACCACATGCAAAAATATATTCAGGAATTCTCTGATCAACACAATCTCTACGTTCATTATACGCATCAATAACTTCTACTCTTTGTGTATATAAGACCTTTTTCATAAAACCACCATACAACTTAAACTTCTCTTATTATTTTTTCATGTTTGCAATCTATTGTTAACTTATGTGAAGCTATAGCATATTCATACAATATCGCCCCACTTCCTATTGCTGCTGGAATTTTAAATTCAGCACATCTAATTGCCATGTGTGAAGCTGCCCCACCATACTTTGTAATCAGCCCCACTATTCCTTTTGAAAAGATCCAATCATATCCTGGATCCGCTTTCTCTATTACAACAATTTTACCATCTACACTTTCTTCTGCATCATCCTCTAGCAATACCACCTCCGCTGTAACTTTTCTTTCGGTAATGAAATTAGGTCTAGAATTTATGTTTTCTATATACACAAAATCTTGTCTTGAACATATCACTGCGGGTAGAATCATCTCAGAATTAATTTTGAACAAATCATGTCTTTTATCTATGATAAGCGACCAAAACTCATTTAATCTATCGACGTCCGAATAAAACTCTGTTGCATAAATCTCCGGTAATTCTAGGTAAGATAAATCCGCCACATGTATACTTGCTATTGTACCTATTTGTTTAATAAGTTCTATTACTTGACTTAGACTCTTCGTAAATATGAATTTAAAATATTCACGTTGCTCTGTTGCCTTTTTTACAAAATCAACAACATTAACCCCTTTGATACCTACTAATCCAGAATTAATAATAGCATTATCAAAAGCATCAATAACATCTTTCTCGTTAAGGTTAGATATTTTCGTATCTGATTTATGGCGATCCGTTTTTTTAGAAAAAAGATGACTCATTTGATCATAGCGTGGATTTCTAATATTGTATGTTCCTGCCCTAAGGTGACCATAGATTTGCATAAACTGATCCTTATCAAGTCTACCGTCAAGGACTGCATGATAATCACGATCGTAATCAACAGCAATCGTTCGAATACTCGACATAAATTGATTATACTGCTCGAATGTTATATAGCCCTCTGTTACCAGTGATTTGCACATTGACTTAGCAATAAATGCACACCTTGCATGTCGTGAAAATTGCGGTGTTCCAAACTTATTTATGGAATCAAGTAAAGTGTGTATAGATTTTGCTATCAATCGAAAATCTGTAGTACCGCTGGTTATATTATTTATATCCAGCCTAATTCCCTCTAATTGCTTAAGACTCTCCATATCTGTTGCTAAGACATCTGCATACGAGGAAATTGTTTTTATGGTCAACTGTTTCAAGGCATTCTCAAGTTCCAGGATCTCTTCTGTAGAAAAACCTTCCGTCATCAGTTTAGCTAATCTGACATGCATAGAGAAATCATAACAATTATGCGAAATTTCAAATTCTATTTTATCATGTGCAGATAAATTATCTTTAAGTTCATTTATATAATAATCACGAAGCTTCTTAGACAAATCATCCGATAAGGCACTTGGCATTAATGCTTCAAAAGATCTCTCCACACTGATATAAGGTTTATTACCAAACCTATACATCAACTCTTTAGGAACTGGTCGATACCCCATAGGAACCAAACCTTCATTCCATGCCGATTTCGTAATAATTTCACGATACAACGAATAATCCAAATTTTTGGGATTATCCCCTATGATTTCAGCAGGATTCCAAAATGCCATATCAGAATAGCATGTTAACCCCATACCACATCGCTTTAAATACTTCTTAACATTCTCCTCTTTTATGTCTTGTAAGTCCTGTTTATTATTCTTTCTTCCATATTTATACGCTGCTGCCAAAGGACGCACTTGGAATATAACAACTGATTCACTCGTTATTGCAAACTCAATATCCAGCAAAATTCCCTTTAATATTTCTTCCATTTCCCATACTGCTTCCATAAGGCTTCGCCATTTTAGAGGAACATTATTCTTATCCACGTCATATGACAACCATGCCGAATATCCCCCTGAACCGGACGTTACAGAATCAGTACTGCCGCTATCATCATAATTAATTACATAATATGGTCTATTTCTTTGAATGTCTCTAGTAAAGACAACACCTGAAACAAGAACATCTTCTGTCTGCCGTTGAATCAGTACTTGTTCATCGTCATCCACCTCTTCTCCATAAGAGCTAATAACTGTAGCAATTGCATGTTTTACAGCTTCTCTATCTATTACACTGACATCCAGAATAGATTCAAAATGCCCCGCATTAGACTCCTCAAACGCATCCTCCCTCTTCGAGGAACTGCGAACTACAATTTTCCCCGCTTTAAAGGCACGAACTATATCATCCGCCACTTTATCATTATCTGTAGAAAATTCACCTATGGTTACAATATACATCTCCTCAATGCGGGCTTTTCTTATCATTTCTTTTAGAGATTGTAGTGTATTAGCCTTTGTTGAAATTAAATTACTATTTAATTGTTTCTTTTGAATAACATTCGTATTTAGCGTATCCAAAATCGCCTGCGGTGAAAGCTTGTCATAATAATCAATTTTCACCACTCTACCGCCTATATTCTGCACATATTTTTTAGCAGATAAGATTGCCCATTCATTTCCATGATACAGTGTTATTTCTGCATTAGGATATTTTTTGTGTAAAATTCTTAAATTTTCAACAGGGTCAAAAGTACTTTGTGGCCAAACTTCATCTACATACTTAATACTTTCAACTACAGTTCTTCTTTCACTCTCATCTGAAACGTGAACCCCCATCCATGCCTCAGCAGCATCATCGCTAACTAAGCCAAAAACACTCAAGTCGTTTTCTTGTTTGGCTTTCTTCAATGCTTTTATATGCCCAAAATGTAGCAAATCTATAAGGCCAAAACTATAAGATATTTTCATAATAATCCACCATATAATTCTTATACTATAAAATTTTCTCATTACTAAAGGATTAAAATTTCCAAGTTGCTTTATGCTTAAAATCCACCGCGCTTAAACCTTCTTCAATGAATTTTTCTGTACTCTCCCCATATAATCATCAATCAAAAAAGAAACAATCCTCTCCCCAGTCTTTCCATCATGTCTCAACGAGCTATTTATGTATTCAATTCTTTTTCCCTGTAAAGGATCATTACCATTAAGTAAAGTTTGTAAATTATTAATTAACTCTATATCAATATGAGCTTTATACATAAGTTTCGATCTGTATTTTGCATCTAGATTCCATCCTTTATCACTTCCGCAATATATTACAGGATTACCTGTTGCTATTTCTTCAACCAGCAATGATGACCAATCGCTAACAATTACATCAGCCGCTTTTAAACAGGACAAGTAGTCAGGGCTACTATCTAGTAAAAAATTATCAATTTCATCAAATAAAGCGATAAATTCTTCTTCTTTCTTAGTCATTTCTCCACTAGAAACATAATTCCTAAGCATTAACGGATGTGGCCTGCATATCAGTTGATATTGTATGTTTGTTTTAAAAAATTTAATTATACTATCTTTAAACTTAAAAAAAGTTGATGGATTTATTGTTTTATCAGTCGACCATCGAGGTAACCAAACTACTTTTTTAAAGTCACTCTTGTAAACCAGAGCTGTTTTATGCAGATCAAAACGGGTAAAACCTAGATACGCTATCTTTTTCCAATTTGCATGAAAACACCTTTTATAAACGTTATTTAAATCTTTACAACGTGCCATGTTCTCAGTAAAAACGATAAACACAGAATCAAGATAATACATATAATATGAAATTTTTGTTGTCCAAATATTTTCACAATATGCATAAGGAATAAAACATAATTTGCAATATTTTGATAAAACTTCACTTCGATATTGAGGAGGCATGTGAATATCATATGGTCTGTTAACAAACACATCATCTGGATTTAATACCTGAAGATCAAACCATTTTTTATTTTCGTATCCATTTATCGTATCATCAAAAAAGCTTTTACAATACTCATATGCTTCATTTTTACCATAGTTTTCATGATTTAAATCACCATTTTCGCCATATATCTTCTCTGATATAGCCAATAAATACGTGTCATCTCCTTGCTGATAACAAAGCTCTGGATATCCATATCTACCAGTAGCTTTATCGTTACCTGCCCCTGGTAGATATGCTGCGGTTCATCATGTATGCCCAGCCCACCACGCCAGCCGATGACAAAGATCAATGGCATATACCTTATCGCTCAGCAGCGAGGCAACCGGATTGATGATATTGCCCTCGCCGCTGTTCTACATATATACGACCGGAACCTTGCCCGTCGCCAAGTGATACCCTGCCGCCAGTGCCGCACAATTTCCTTCATTGGTTGCTATGATATGGTGCTTTTTATCAATGCCGTAGGTATGCATCAGATAGTTGCACAATGTTTTCAGCTGGGAATCAGGTACTCCCGTATAAAAATCTGCGCCTAAGGTACGCACGAAATCTTCTATTTTCATGGTCTTATAAATCCTCCCTTTATCCTTTCAGGATTGCCCGATACAGACAGGTAAAATCCGCCGCCTCCAAGTGCAGCAGATGGTTCTGCAAACGCTGCACATTTACAGAACCTGCCAGCGCTGCAATGACATCATCCGTTTCCTCATCTGTCCGGTTTAGTTTATCCATCTTGCATTCTTTTAGTATCTGCTGAAATGTAGCGATTGCTTCCTGTACAGACTCGCAGTCCATGGCCGCAGCGATTCCCGCAAAATTCTCCTGCAGCTGCTGTTGCGTCGGCGCATCCGCAGCAGACAACCTATTTTGCATATACGGCCATAAATGACTCAGGCATAAAGCTGCCGCCTGTCCATGCGGCACTCCAAATAGGCTGGTCAGCTTATAGCACATGGCATGTGCTGCCGTCGTCTTCGATATATTGATGGCTTTGCCGGCATAATGCGCTGCCATCAACATCGACATATTGACCGTCACATCTGCATTTCCCTGCAGATACGACAATCTTGCCGCACACAATAAACGCAATGCCTCCCGTGCATACACACGGCTCTCCGCCGTCGCATGGACAGACCAATACGACTCAATGGCATGGCACATCGCATCAAGATACGTCGCCCGTTTCTGCCGCAACGGTAAATTTACCAGTGTCGCTGCATCCAGGACAACCGCCTGCGGGATATTATCCGGCTCTGCCACGGAAAGTTTCCTGCCATCCTGATAAACTACCGCAAAGTGCGTAGAATCGCTGCCTGTCCCGGCTGTTGTCGGGATTACCACGAAAGGCAGTGTCCCCGGCTTAAGATTCTGCAGGAAATCCGGCTTAGAGGTATCCACTTCATAAAACAAACGGATGCATTTTGCCACATCTATTGCACTGCCGCCGCCACAGGCAAGGATAAGGTCACACCCCTGCGTCTTGCATAAAACAGCACCGGCAATTGCTGACTGTATATCCGGATTCGGCTCGAAATCCGTAAACTCAATAACATCTATGCCTAGATTCTCCGGAAGATGGAGCAGATACTGCCCCACCTCCAGATGCAACATCGAACTGCCATGTACCAGCAAAGCCCGCTTGGCAGGCACAGATTGCAAATACGCAGTCAGCGATGCATAATCCTTATCCACGAAAATCAACTGCTGTTTCATTTCCGTATCCTTAATAATCTGCCGGAATCAAGCGGATAATCTCTTTGAACGACATGCACATATCGTCACATTCCTTTGCCCGATGATTCTGCAGGATGCATTCTGCCGCTTTCTGCATAGCAGGGAAGCCTGCACGCATCAGCTGATTGGCATAGATAACGACATTGACGCCGCGCGCTTTGAACTCTTCCTCAGTGACCGAGTTGAACGACGTCGGCACAACGACGATCGGCGTCTTGGCATCCTGCGCACGGAATTTCTCTACAAACTCAAAAATTTCCGATGGATCTTTCTTGCGGCTGTGAATCATAATGGCATCTGCACCAGCCTTGACAAAAGCAAAAGCTCGCGTCAAAGCATCATCCATGCCCTGCTCTAAGATAAAGCTTTCAATGCGGGCACAGATCATGAAGTCCTGCGTCTTCTACGCCGCCTTACCTGCAGCAATCTTCTCCGAAAAATTCTCAATCGAATCCTGCGTCTGGTTGACCTCGGTACCAAAGAGGGAGTTCTTCTTGAGGCCAGTCTTATCCTCGACGATGATCATGGATACACCCATGCGTTCCAAGGTACGTACCGTATAGATGAAGTGTTCCTTCAGCCCGCCAGTATCAGCATCGAAGATAATCGGTTTCGTCGTGACCTCCATGATGTCGTCAATCGTGCGGAAACGCGATGTCATATCGACAAGCTCGATATCCGGCTTGCCTTTGTCCGTCGAATCGCACAGCGAGCTGACCCACATCGCATCAAACTGATGTGCTTTGCCCTCGTCATACACGACGGTATTTTCAGCCAGAAGTCCCGTAAGGCCGCTGTGGGTCTCGATAGCCGTAACCGTGCCTTTCATCTCGATTGCCTTCTTCAGACGACTGCGACGCATATCGGGAAGCGACATCTCCTCACGTGTGCGCGCATCCATCTGACGATATTTCTCGCTCTGTGCATATGGGAACTCAACCAGCTTGCCGCCATATGCTGCCAGGCAGGAAACGACCTCATCACGCACCGGTTTTTGGAATCCTTCGCACCAGTCATCGCCATGAACGACGTACGTCGGCTGATATTTCTCGATGTTTTTCTTGTAGCTAAGCTCATCCTGTGCCACCACACGGTATACACCAGCAATATTTTCAAAAAGAGCCTTACGTTCCTCAAACGGAACCATCGGAAATCTCTTATAGCTTGCCACTGCCTCATCCGTAAGCACACCAACGATGAGCTTGCCAAGACGAGCAGCCTTCTTGATCAGCGCAATGTGGCCGCTGTGCAGGACATCCGTAGCAAACGACATATATACAGTACGTTTCTCAATCTCCTGTAGCTGATGCGAGACCACCGCCAAATCCTCCGGATTATCGATCTCACGGCAAAGCATATCCTTGACATCCAGCGGACGGATAGCGCACGAATCGCTGACTTCATTCAAAGCATTTTCCGCATAGCAAGCGGTGTTGCCTTCCTCACAAAATGCAACAATCTTTGCCAGCCAATTCTTCCAATCTTCCTTCGTCAGCTTGTAAAGCGGCTGAGCAGCCATCGCCTGCTCAAAGAATTCAATGCCTACCTTTTGAATCTTGCCGTCAACAACCACAGCCTTGAAATCCTTCTGCGGCAGGTCTGCTGTCGAGCTAACCGCCATAACACTTCCCTCTACAGCCATAACCTGGTCGAACACAGAATTCTCGAAGACAAGATCGCCATGCATCAGGATCAGCTCTGTATCCTGCAAATACTCTTTCGCCTTGAACATCGAATAAATGTAGTTCGTATCCTTGAACTTATCATTATGGACAAAAGTAATCTTCAACGGCAAGTCCAGTCCCTGTACATACTTCACCAATACATCTGCAAAGGCACCAGTCGTGATAACCACTCCATCTACACCAGCATCTACAAGACTCTGCAACTGCCTGCTGAGAATCGTCTCCCGACTGGAAATCTCCGTCATACACTTGGGCTGCTCTGCTGTCAAAACGCCCATAGAGTTCCCATCCCCGAATTTAAAATCAATGCTTTCATAATATTAAAATCTCCTCTCACCATTTGAAATACCGGATAATCTCCTGTCGTTTAATAAAACTCCCCGCTAAAATCAATAGGATTAATATATATCGAACTATACTTGGAAGTTGATATACATATAGCACTCCAAAAGAAAATACTCCTACCATTATGGAAACAATCGACAAATATTTCATATCATATACATTCATACGCAAAAAATAATACGAGATAAGGTAATCCATAACCGCTTGCAATAAATAACAAACCAATGTAGTATATCCTGCTGCAACATATCCATAACCAGGAATAAACAAATAATTCAATCCAACATTCAACACACCCGTCGATATACTAGCTATCATGACATACTGCGGTTTTTTCATTAAATATAAAACATTTGTAAATAAATAATATAATAAGCTAAAAAAAGCACCACATATAACTGGCGGCACAATATATACAGCTTCTAAGAATTCATCTGTTGCCAAAACTTTGATAACCTCCGGTGCTAACAATGCGATAAAAACACAAATAACGCCAAAGAAGGTAATAATTGGCAAAACTGTATTGGATATTTTGGGGTAGTTTTTTACTTCATAGCATTTTATGATAAAAGGTACTAATGAACTATTTACCGCTGTCCATACCATCATAACCAACATTGCTACCGTATAAGATACGCTATAAAATCCAGCTTCACGTTCTCCTACCAGCGCCGCAATCATAAGACGATCAGAACCGCCCAAAAAAAACAACGATAGGTAATGTGGAATAAGTGGCAAATTAAACAAAATAGCGGGACGCCAATATTTAACTACCAGCTTATACCCAACACGTTTAGCAATATGAAAATAAAAACCAACATAGCAAGCAACAAGAGGAAGCGCAGCTCCTAAGACTCGTTCGTACAAGCGATTAAATGGCATAATCAACAACACAACGACCACTGTAATAGTTGACAGAATAGAACTTCCCACAGAAAAAATAGCCGGCCATTTGTAACGATAACCAAATCGTTCCTCTCTGAGCCAGAAGAACATCGCAGGACTAAATAAGAAATTCGTAAACATTACAACTAATAACATTGGCTCTACCCGCAAAAATTCTTTAATCCATGGATATATTACACATACGCATATGCCAGTAATAATCGTTATGACATTTGAGAGTACCAACATGGAAAAAACGAACTCATGACGTTCTTCCTTATAATCCTGAAGGCCAATATCCATCCAGCCAGCGCCCAAGCAAAACATTGCTACAATCCCTAGCATCTGCTCTGTTGTATAATATACAGATGCCGCACCATATTCTTCTACTGTCATTAATCGTGTAAATATCGGAGTAGTGATGAAGCCTAAAGCTCGCTGAAGAACCATGCCAAACAGATATACTAATGCAGCTTTTGCAGTTATCGGCATGTTTAGAAACTTCTTCCAAAATCCCAAAATGAAACTAATCATGGATATATGCCTGCAATTTTTCTTCTATATACTTGATTTCATCTTGATATGGATATTTCTTCCATAATCCAATATTCTTAGCAGAAATCTCTGGTTTAAATCTCGTCTGTTTTCCTATATGTTGAGATTCTTCTAAACCTAAAAAATCCATAATTTCATTACTAGTTTTTTCGTAATCCAATACCAATTGTTCAAAACAGATAAATTTCACATTTTCCATCTTCTTAAATCTATGCTGATTCTTCCGATACGGAAGGAACCAATCAATAAATTTTTTTACATCATGCGTTTTCTTTATATCTGCGCCAATCAACATATTACTATCAATCAAATCAACATATTGATCGCGTGGATCTCGTTCCGCCACAATCACTTTGTATTCAGAAAAATAATCTTTTGCCACCTCAATATTCTGGACAGGAACTGCTTGATCTAGGATAATATAGTTTTTATCTTCACTAACAATACATGCCATCAAAGAATCTATATACTCCCTGCACCACCGGCAAAACTCCTCCTCCTCGCATTGTGCATAAAATAGTTTCGGCATTATATTTCGCGAAGCTGGCCATAATTTGTGTTTTATCTTATTGTATAAAATTGTTGATTTCGACTTTTGAAATTCTAAATAATGCCAATTACTATCATATTGAAAAGGCGATAATCTTTTTATAAAGTCATTGGTTATTTCAAGGAATTTATCCCCCCAAACACTTTCATATCCAAGACCATTAACCAGTTTAAATCTGCCACTTTGTACACTCAAATGATAAGCAAACCATAAAAAGTTCTTTATCGCAACATCTACATTCAGCGGCTCCCAACGATCAATTATATTATATTTTAAATCCATCAAACCACATGGATCTTTAATCAACCGAAACTCAATCCCTGGTTCCCATGTCACGGAAAACTCTCGCAAAAAATCCACCACCGCACTAGACCCAGACCAACCATAGCCTAATACAGGAACATAACACCGTTTATTTATTGACACGTACTATCCTCCCCACTATAACTATCCACTTATAAAAGTTTCTCTTTCAAAGTCTTAGAAATAAATTTTTCTACAATTTTATGCAAGAATATCGCATATATTGTACACTGAGAAAAAGAAATTAATATTCTTGCAGCATTTGTATCAACCCCCAGTTTGGTTATAATATATACAGTCGAATTCCACACAAAGAATTGTGCAAGAAAAAATGCATATGATATTTTCGAACAATATCTAATACTTTTCAAATCATAAATATAAGCAGGAACTTTCCAGCCCGACATCGAAATAATCTGCAGCATAAACATAGGAAGCGCTACCCAGCTATACAACATATAATTACCTACAGAAACATGAAGTTTCACCCCCACAGTTACCCCTGCCACTAAAATCAAAAACTCTAGCAATATCATTTGCCAAGAATAAAGCCATTTACTAGATTTACCAGTTGATATTTTAGGCATTAGCGAGCAAATTACTACCCCCAACAAAAATTCTAACATCCTAAAAAACGGATTAGAATATATACTACTTGTTTTGAAAAAATAAACTATAAATGGTGCATACAGTAAAATACCAGCTACAACTCCTATAATGACCACTTTCATTCTAACAGTTATTTGCTTGACTATTTCCTGCATAAACGGATAAATGAAGTAACACATTAGTATACAAGATATAAACCACGTACCACCATTATGCGAGATGGCAAATAAGCTATCAAAACTTGATTGAATGCAAAGCATCTCCACAGGTGCCAATAAAATATTTTGACTTATAGTTTCCTTCCCTAAAAAACAAACATAAAAAAACGCTACAGTATAATACAAAGGAATTATGCCAATGATTTTTTTATATAAAATTTCCTTATTACATTGATATCCCGTAAATCCTTAGCTTTCCATGTCCAAAACAATGCAAAACCTGATAATATAAAAAATGCTGTCATATAAATAGCACCCATACTTACAAAGGGTGTAAAGATACCATAATCACACTGTATATGGATATGTGAATGAAACAAAAAAATCATCAACACTGACAGAATCCTATATATATCCAATCCTACTATTCGTGTCTGTCTGTCTGTCTGTCTGTCTGTCTGTCTGTCTGTCTGTCTGTGACGAGCATTTTCCATATTTCTCCTCATGTCAACTCATTCCGCAAAATCATTCAGTTTTTCAATCACATAGGTTACTTGTTCCTCTGTCATGCCATAATACATTGGAATACTAAGCACCGACCGGCTGATTTCCTCAGCATTAGGCAATACCCCCTCTGCAATCTGCAAATCAGCATAGGCCCCTTGCATATGCATCGGAATCGGATAATGCTTTACCGTATGGATACCGTTCTCCGCTAGGTATTCTTCCAATTCATCACGTTTTTCGCAACGAATGACAAACACATGGTAGATATGTTCATACTCGTCAGACGTCGGCAATGGTAATTGGATTAACGGATTCTTTATCTCAGCCAAATAACGAGCAGCAATTTTACGGCGTGCATCATTCCACTTATCAAGATGTGGCAGTTTCACTCGCAGGAATGCTGCCTGCATCTCATCTAGACGACTGTTGGTTCCCTTATAAATATGGTGATATTTATAATCCGAGCCATAATTACCAAGTGCACGGACTTTAGCAGCCAGGTCATCATCGTTAGTCGTTACACAGCCGCCGTCGCCCAATGCACCAAGATTCTTACCTGGATAAAAACTAAAGCCAGCTGCATCGCCAAGGGCACCAGCTTTCTTTCCTTTGTATTTAGCGCCATGCGCCTGCGCTGCATCCTCGATGACTTTCAGCCCATGCTTTTTTGCAATGCGATTAATTTCATCCATATCACAGCAACGACCTTGCAACTGCACTGCCATGATAGCTTTTGTTTCTGATGTAATCGCTGCCTCTATCCGTGATGTATCAATATTAAACGTTTCAATCTCCGGCTCCACAAACACCGGCGTTGCGCCCGCATACGAAACAGCTAACGCCGTAGCGATAAAGGTGTTAGAGGGGACGATTACCTCGTTGCCAGCCCCAATGCCATAGGCCTTCAAAATCAAATACAACGCATCCAACCCCGTAGCAACGCCAATGCAATGCTTTACACCAACATAGGTGGCGAACTCTTTTTCAAAGGCTTCCAATTCAGTGCCTTGAATAAACCAACTGTTATCCATAACTTTTTTATAGGCTGAATCCAACTCATGACGTATTTCATCATGCATAGGACGCAAATCTGCAAATGGTATTTCCATTTATATCAACCTCTCTTATTCAATATCCCATTCATAAAAATCGTGCACTACAGCTCTTGCCCCAAATCCTTCTTTCTGTTCAATCAATCCCTTATTCAAATACCGACCTTGTTGTTCATTAGAAATTCCAAAATCTAAATAAGTGCTTTTCGCATATTTCTCTGTAACTAAATAATCTATAACACAATCTAATGCACCTAAAGCTCTCCCCTTGCCAGAATTAGCCAAATATTGCGTATGAACAACATCATCATTTTCAAAAACCACGGTACCTGCTAACAACTCTCCATTCAGCTCTGCAATATACAAATGTATATTTTTAGGGAATCTGCTTGCCAGCAACTCTAATTCTGCTCCAGTATGTACAGCACTAGTATTATGATATTTGCTTAATACACTGTTTACCAAATCTATAAATGCCCTGAAATTTTTAGATTCTTTCACCTCTACACCATTATTATGTGCCTTATTAATCATACGCTTACGAAGTTTTTTATATTTATATCTACAAGGCAAATAAATAGTTGTTGACACATCACGTCGAATAAGTTTAGCATTGTGAATAAACAATGCGTATTTTTCCTCCTCGGATGGATACTTATAGTAAATATAAGGCATGCACTTATACAATAATTTAATTATTCGTTTTTCTTTACAAAACTTATATAACTCATTAAATATTTCAAGCATAAGTTCCGTAGACATACTCTCATTTGATAGCACACCGCCGAACGTTAATCCACCATGACTTATCAAAGTATTATCATGCCTCGAAGCCGGTAGTAATGCTACAATTTTATCTTTATCATTAATAAACATCAATGATAAATCATTAAATCTATCCGAATGATATTCCATATATTTACGATAAAAAAAGAAATGTTTATTCTTTGCGTTTTGCACAAATTCATCCCAGGCAGCTTCATAGTTATGATTATATACTACTGCTCTAACTCGACTCATTATATCAACTCCGCATATCCAAACCCTGTTTTTCCACAACCATTTCCATTGTAAAACATATAGATGTGTTCATTATATTTGTAAATATACGGATAACTTAAATTTGTATCATCCCACGAATCAACACCGACATCAATCCCTGCTAATTCGTCTTTTCTATTCCATTTAATTCCATCATACGATTCAGCATAACCTATATAATATCCCCTTGAGTATGTTCTAATGGAATAATACATTTTTAACATATTTCCATCTCGCCATACAAAAGGTCTTCCAAATCCATGCTCATCATCATTTTTATATGACATGCACTGTATCGGCTCTTTTCCCCAATGTATTCCATCTAATGATTCCGTATACTTCATAATGTATAAGGGACGAAGCTTTCCTCCACTTGTAGTCCAACCTTCACGATTACTACCAATGTACCACATTTTATAAATCCCTTGATCATATATTACATTAATGCCACAGCGCGCATATATTTCATCCCCACATCTATCTAATATCGGACTTTCCGAATATCTGCTAAACGTATGCCCGCCATCCACGCTAATAGCCAAACCGCCAAACATATAATACGGTACATTAACACCTAATTGAAAACCAACATAATATAAAAAAATCTTACCATCGCACTCTATTACAGAAATTGGAACCACACCATTATCATCAAAAGATCCTTTTCTTCCAATATCCAAAACCGGCTCTCTTGAAACACATAATACTTCCGACGGATTATTAGGATTAACATCCACATATCCAATTCGACCAACATTATCCTTATCGCAAATTCCTATAAATATCCTCAGTTTATTATCAACTAAAATTGGCGTAGGTAGCATCGCAAATTGATTTCTCCACGGATAAATATTATCAGCTTTATAAATCAATCCTTTTTTCTTCCACATCACCTTTATGCCTCCTCAAGACCGAATATCACACATGTCTTTAATCGTTCCGCCTCAGCTCTTGGAGCTCGGTACAATTCACCTTTGACTGTGTCATGCATCAACACCACACCGCCACCTATAAAACATCCTTCAGCGATATTAACACCATCACCTACACAACAATTTATGCCCAAAAAGCAATTATCGCCAATACTACAAAACCCTGAGATAGCCACATGTGACGAAAAAAATACATTATTCGCAATCTTTGTCCGATGTCCTATATGATTGCCACTCCACAAATAGACATTATTGCCTATACTGACATTTCGCTGAATAACATTGTTTTCTAAAATAAAACAGTTATCACCCAATTTTACATTATTGGCAATAAACGCTCTTGAGCTAATATAACTGGCAAATTTATACCCCATTGTTTTAATTCGATTATACATATTGGTTCGATCATGATTAAGGTGTCCGTACCCCATCGCCACAAACACTTTGTACTCACTCAAAGGATATTTTTCTTGCAAATCCTCCACTCTTACAACCGGCAAACCATTCAACATACCAGTGGTATTGTCAACATATTTTGCATCAGCAGCATAACCACATACTTCGTATTCCGAATCCGACTGGAAATAATCAGTCGCTAAATCAGCCGTTTCTCCGAGTCCGATAATTACTAGCTTTTCCTTCTTCTCCATTTTATTTACTTTCCTCTATCAAGTTCAACAAAACTCCCACCGTATTACATTTTTCAATTTCCTTTACTGGAACCACAACATTATAAACAGAATCAATAGCTGCCGATACAGCCAAAATAGCAAGCGAATCCCACAAATCATCTGGCAATACAGTATCTTTATTTACCATACCACTTTCCATTTCTAAGATTTCTTCCAATTTACAAAAAAATTCTTTCTCCATATTTATACACCTCTTTATAATTTCACGATGCAACCGCCCCACGAGTAACCGACACCAAAACCAACTAACATAATTTTCATTCCACGTTTAACTTCATTCCGTTCTATTGCTCTTTGCAGAGCCAAAGGAATAGATGCAGAAACAATATTACCCGTATTTTCCAAGTCTAAACAAAATTTCTCTTTAGGAACTTTCAACTTTGTACATAGATGTTTTAAAATAAAAGCATTTGCTTGATGAAATACAAAATAGTCAATATCATCAATAGTCATATTCCCCTTAGCCAGTATATTTTTCACCAGCTTCGGAATTGTAATTAAGGTGAACTGAAATATTTCCGGTCCATCCATAAAAAGATGATTATCTTCCACTTCTCTATCTATACGTGCTCCACGATTATGTACAATAAGATTTTCAGCCCCTCGACCATCAGTTCCTAAAACAAAACTACCTATATACTCATCTTCACTATTACAAGAAGAAATCCATGTTGCTGTCGCGCCGTCACCAAAAATTGTTCTAGTCGATTTATCCATTTTTTGAATATATTTTGTATACGTCTCTGCTGTTATTAACAAAACATTTGTTGCAACACAAGACTCAATCAGTCCTTTTGCTAAAGACAAACCATAAATAAAACCAGAGCACCCTTGATTGATATCTATAGCTGCACAATATTTGGATAAACCTAATGTCTTTTGCAAAACACACGCTGTAGCCGGTAAAACATAATCCGAACTTTGACTACAAAAAATCAAATAGTCAATCTGTTCCCTCAATCCTTTATTACGATTGAATAACTCTTCCGCTGCACTAACACCTAAATCAGAAGCACATTCGTCTTCTACAACGTGTCTTTGCTTAATACCAGTCTTTTTAAAAATATCGTCAGCCGTCCATGATAACCCCATTTCATCAACAAGATATTCATTTGTTTCAACTTTGGGCGGCAAATAATATCCAATATCTTGAATAACTGCTTTTATCAATGTTTATCTCCTCCTTCATTCGTTATAAAATCCAAAAACTCATCATAATCTCTAATGTAGTCATTTGCATCATACAGTTCTGATGCAAAGACTAATAAAACTGCATCTTTAGAGAAATCAAACATCTCTCTCCACATATTATTAGCAACATATAATCCTTCATAAGGCTTTTCTAAAGGAACAATCTTTTCTTCAACACCATTGTTGAGCCTTATTTTACAACTGCCATGAATGCACACAAGAATCTGTTCTAATTTCTTATGCGCATGATGCCCACGCACCACACCTTCTGCAGTATCATACATATAGTAAACGCGTTTAATTTTAAAAGGGATATCCTTAAATTCTTCTAAAGCAATTAACTGTCCTCGTTTATCCCCATGTGGTTGGAATACATATTTTACGACCTGCACATTGCCCCTCCTTTTCCCTTAATCAATGATTCTCATTACCTTAATAACTCTTGAACAAAGTCTTTATCTACCTGCGTCGGCGTTCGATTCGGAAAAAGTTTTTTTCGGATCGAAAACAGTATTCGTGAGGGACATATCCACCACCGCAACAACCGATACATCCATCCATGTTTTTGCTCAATTTTTAAAAATTCTTGCACATTCAATCTTTTCGCCTCGTCACACGGTTTCATAGAAAGCATTATCTCATTAGCCTTCTTCCAATCCTCATTTAACCGTTCCGCCCATACAGAACTGCCACTAGTAGAAATCCCCGTCCCATATTCGTAAAGCAAAAAACTACGAGGAACATGTGCAAACTGTTCTCCACAATATATCATCAATCGATAGGAATGATCTTCTGCATAAATAACTTTACCAGCTATCATTTCAAGATATTTTATCCACGACTCGCGTCTAAACATGGATGCTGCGCCTAAACAAATATCTCCACATAATAGATATTTACGCAGAACTTTTTCACCTGAAGAAATATTACGATATTGTGGATGAGCAATTTCTTTTGTCGAAACAATTTTTCCATTTTCCATATGGTAATATATAGCATCACAATAGGACATAATGCATTCCGTATGAGCATGCATAAAATCCACCCAGTCTCTTAATACATGTTTTCCATGCAAAAAATCTCCAGGTGAAGCTGGGCGCACCAAATTGCCGACACACGCATTAAGACCTTGTAAAACATTATATACTGTCCCGTTGTTATTCGGACTTGATACCAATTTATATTTTGAAAATCCTTGTTTATAAAAAAAATCCTGTATCTCATAAAAAAGATTATCTTCCGAGCCATCATCAGTAATTACAATCTCGAAATTACAATCTTCTTGCATAAGAATCGACTTTAATGTTAACCTCAATTTATCCCAACTGGGACAATAATTACAAACCATTACACTACATTCAACCGCTATTCCATTACTTTGCATGAATCAAGTCAGCTTCCCTTCTTCATTTTCAACCACTGCTGGCTACTCTCATCCCACATCTTTACCACCCGTGCTGGACTCCCTACAGCGATGGAATTTGCTGGTATATCATGAGTCACTGTACTATGGCTGCCGATAATACTGCCTTCCCCAATAGTCACTCCCGGAAGAATTGTTACAAACTCACCAATCCAGCACCTATCACCAATTTCTACACTTTCTCCCTCTGTAAGTCGCCTTTTCGCAGGTGGAATGTCTGGGCTACTTACATCATTACCGCGATAAATCCCATGATTGTGATCGGTAATATATACTTTACTGCCCATCAAGACATCATTACCAATAACAACACGATGAGTGCAGCCAATATGCACATATTCACCTATATTCG